>SCVT01000526.1 GCA_004296815.1 Reyranella sp.
AAAGCATATTTGCGCCCGCGCGAGACCGCGGGCCGGAAAGTCGACTGCATTGCCACACTCTTCGTTTCGTTTTCGAACGAACGACAGATCGCGCGGCCCCCACGGCCGCGAACGCTCTTTAACGCTACGCTTTGAACGCTAGGCGGCTTCTACTGAGCCGCCTGCACTTCCACGACTTCTGGCACGTAGTGCTTCAGAAGGTTCTCGATCCCCATCTTCAGCGTGGCGGTCGAGCTCGGGCATCCCGAGCATGAACCCTGCATATGCAGGTAGACCACGCCGTCTCGAAAATCGTGGAATACGATATCGCCGCCGTCCTGGGCCACTGCGGGCCTGACGCGCGTATCGAGCAATTCCTTGATCTGGGCGACGACTTCATCATCGTCGGCCGCTGCGGCTGCCGCCGCCTCACCATCGGCGATCACGGGATCGCCGGAAGTGTAGTGCTCCATGATGCCGCCGAGGATCGACGGCTTCAGGATCTGCCAATCCCGATCGGCCGCCTTGGTGACGGTCACGAAATCGGAGCCGAAGAACACGCGCTCGACACCCTCCACCGCAAACAGCCTCTTGGCGAGCGGCGACGGGGTTGCGGTCTCGACGTTGGCGAAATCCGCCGTGCCCTTCTCCATGACCACGCGGCCGGGGAGGAACTTCAGGGTCGACGGATTTGGCGTCTGCTCGGTCTGGATGAACAAACCTACCTCCGGTTCGAACGTTCGGCGGGGTGCCGCCTCGCGTCGCTCAGGCTGGGGACAGGACGTCTCCGCCCCCACTCGATGCGCAAGACGTAGGAACCGTGGCCACCCCCATCAAGTCGATTCTTGGGAGGCACTGTATAAATATTATGGGAAATATCGTTATTATACAATGATTACATATAGATATTAATCATCTTCTCGTGCGCAACCGAGGACTGCAGGCCAGACACAAAGTGGGTTTCGAAGCGTATCGCCGCACAAAAAGCCGCCGAACAACGCGCACGGCTCATGAGATGGCGTCGATCTCCGCCTCGGTGAGCGCGCCGGGCACGATGGTAAGCGGGATGCGGAGCTGGCCGCCGAGCTTGCCGGTGAAAGCCGTCACCAACGGCCCCGGCCCCTCGCCGCTCGAGGCGCTGCCCAGCACCAGGACCGAGATCGAGCGGTCTTCGGCCAGCAGTTTGACCAGCTCGTCGCGGCTCTTGCCCTCGCGGATGTAGATCGCCGGCGGCTGGCCGGTCAGCGACACGGCGACATCGGCATGCCGGGCCACGATCCCCTCGGCTTCCTGGCGCGCCTCCTCCCGCATCAGCTCGACCACGGCGCCCCATTGCTGGCCTTCCGGCGGATCCATCACGTAGAGCATGGCGACGCGACCGCCCGTGCGCTTGGCCCGGCGGCACGCATAGCGCAGCGCATTGGGCATTTCCGGGCTCTCGTCGACCACGACGAGGAACACGCGCTCGTCGGACTTCGGCTGAACGCTCATGATCCGCTCCCCTCTAGAGACGCCGCATCAGGGCGCCGCCCAGCCAACCGGCCAGCAACGCCATCAGGATGGCACCAAGCCCGTAGAGCGCGCCCTCGTGGTCGGCCCACCCGGCGAGCTGGGCGCTGAAACCCACCTTGCCGACCGGCAGCGGCCGCGACACCGCGGCCACGATCCTGCCCTCGCGCAACAGGTAGGCCTTGATCTCGTACACCCCCTCCGGAAGCCGCGACGGGAACGGCAGATCGACCCGGAACAGCCGGCCGGCCTGCACGGTCACCTGGCCGAACGCCGCCGGATAGAGCCCCTCGCGGCGCTTCACCTCGACCAGGCCGGCGCGGAACTGGGCGAGCTGGGCGGCCTCGCGCGGCGTCGCCGGCTTGAGGCTCGACAGCCGGTCCTCGAGCGACAGGATCTCGCCGCCGGCACCGCGCGCGAGCAGCCGCTGCAGCGGCTGGCTGGCCGCGATCGCGTAGTAGGCCGGCACGTCGTCGAAGGCCTGCCGCCCGGTGTTGAGCCACAGGCCCAGCACGCGCTGCTTGCGCATCACCGTCTCGCGCGCCGCCGGCCCCTGGACCACGACCACGATCTCGCCCGGCGGGTCGAACATGCCGAACATCAGGATGCTCTCGCCCTGGAACGCCGAGGTGATGGAGACGCGGGCGCGCGAGAGATCGACGATCAGCTCCGGCGTGGTGGACTCCGCCGGTACCGACGGCGGCGAGCTGGCATCGGGCGGGCCGCCGATGCCCGGCGCCGGCAACTGTTCGATGCGTTGCGCGGACGCGGCGGGGATCAACGCCGCGATCGCGAGCAGGGCGAGCAGCAAGCGCTTCACGGCGCCGGCTCCCGCGTGCCGAGCGAATAGAGCGAGCTCGGCGTCCGCAGCAGTTCCGTCAGGAGCTCGGCCGCGACCGCCAGGATCAGCACCGACATCAGCCCGCGCAGCACGACGCCCGGCAGTTTGGCCGCGAGCCGGGCGCCGATCGGCGCGCCGACCACGCCGCCCAGGATCAGCAGCAGCGCCAGCACGACGTCGACCGTGCCGTTGGTCGCGGCCTGCAGGAAGGTGACGTTGGCCGCCACGAACAGGATCTGGAAGTTCGACGTGCCGATCACGACGGCGGTCGGCATGCCGAGCAGGTAGATCATGGCGGGCACCAGGACGAAGCCGCCGCCGACGCCCAGGATCGCCGACAGGATGCCGATCACGAAGCCCAGACCGATCGGCAGCAGCGCGCTGATGTAGAGCTTGGACTTGTAGAAGCGCAACTTCAGCGGCAGCCGGTGCACGAGATAGTGGGTGTGCAGCTTGCCGCGCGGCCCCTCGGGATTGCGCCGGCGCTTCACGTAGGTGCGCAGGCTCTCGGCCAGCATCAGGAAGCCGATCGCCGACAGCATCACGACGTAGAGCACGGCGATGACGAAATCGATCTGGCCGATGCGCTTCAGGTAGGTGAACAGCCAGACGCCGGCCGACGAGCCCAGCATGCCGCCCAGCAGCAGGACGAGGCCCATGCGCAGGTCGACGTTGCCGCGCCGAAGTTGCACCTGCAGCGACGACACCGAGTTGGCCACCACCTGGTTGGCCTGGCTCGCCACCGCGACGGCCGGCGGGATGCCGACGAAGATCAGCAGCGGCGTGGCGAGGAAGCCGCCGCCGACGCCGAACATGCCCGCGAGGAGACCGGCCGCCGCACCGAGACCGAGCAGAACGAAGATGTTCATCGACTGCTCGGCGATGGGCAGATAGATCTCCACGCCGGCGCCTACTTCAGAAGGATGTTGCTGATCTCGCGCAATTGCGTGCGCGCCCGCAGCAGGTAGAAGCCTTGTGCGAGAAGGTGATTGGGGATCAGCAGGCCGTCGGGATAGCCGTCCCACACGATCCAGGGATCGAGCTCGGAGGCAATGCGGAAGGTCTCGACCGTGCCGTTCCAGGCGTTGGTGAGCTCGCGGTCGCGGATGACATTCTGGAAGTCCGCCCCGAGATCGCGCAGCATCAGGTAGTAGGTGTAGAGCCGGCCCTTGTTGAAATAGAAGATGTCGTCGCACTTGGCGTCGAACAGGTCGCCGGCCTTCTCAATGACGTGCTGGTCGATCACCGCCGAATCGGAGCCGATGTCGTTGGCGATGCGGTCGAGCAGCGCCTGCAGGTTGTCGGCGCGACGCTCGAACACCGCCTGCCCGGCGGCCAGTCGCTTGTTGTAGGCCACGAGCTTGTCGCGGCCGGCGCGGTACTTCTGCGCCGACGTGGCCGACGGCATCAGCGAGACGCTGGGCTGCCAGATCCAGATATTGGGCTGCTCGTTCAGGAAGCCGCGCGCCTGTTCGAGGTCGCGATCGGTCTGGCTCGAACCGCGGGTGCGGCCCACCTGGTCCATCAGCTCGGTGCTGAAGCGGCCGAGCGCCGACATGATGCCGCGCTGGAAGTTCGGCATGTTGTCGAGCAGGCCCGATGGCATGAAGAACGGCATCATCGGCGTCCAGGTGTGGACGTCGACCTCGCGCGTCACGAGACCGGCCGCCGTCGCCACGGCGCGGCTTTCGCCAGGCGCGACGTTGCGCGCTGCGAACTGCGGATCGTCGTCGATATCCTCGGTGACGATGGCACCGACCGGATAGTAGAGCACCAGCGCCACGACCAGTGCGCGCCACGTCCAGCGCCACACCGTTCCAGCGCGTGTCGATGTAGCCGATGCCGTCGCCGAACCCGTCGACCGGCCTGGCCGCCAGCCCCGGACCCGCTCCCAGCCGCGTTGCCACCAGGAAGGTGCAGCCTTCGGAGGCGCGCCGTAGTCCGGTTCGAATGTCATGGCGCACCTTACCATTCGTCTCGTGACGAAACAGGGGCGCGGGCTGCTAGAGTGCAGCGAATGTTCGTGAATGGAGTGGGTGGAATGGCGCTCGATCCGGAGTCCCAGCGGTTGATCGATCTGATGGCGGCGGCCAACCGGCCGGCCTGGAACAGTCTCAGCCCGCAGGCGGCGCGCGACCTCTATCTTTCGCTGCGCCCCGGCGCACAGGGTCCGCGTCCGGGCGAGGTCAAGGTCGTGGACCGCACGATCCCCGGCCCGGCGGGCGAGCTGCCTGTCCGCCTCTACCGGCCGGCCTCCGCGCCTGCCGACGCGAAGCTGCCGGCGCTGGTCTACGCGCATGGCGGCGGCTGGGTGTTCGGCAACCTCGACAGCCACGACGTGCTCTGCGCCCAGCTCGCGATCGAGGCGGGCATCGCGGTGTTCCACGTCGACTACCGGCTGGCGCCGGAGGCCCGCTTCCCCGGCGCCTTCGACGACGTCGTCGCGGGACTGAAGTGGGCGGCGGCCAACGGCGCGTCGGTCGGCATCGACACCTCGCGGCTGGCGATCGGCGGCGACAGCGCCGGCGGCAACCTCGCTGCTGCGGTGGCGATCTGGGCGCGCGACCATGGCGGACCGAAACTCCTGATGCAGCTCCTGGCCTATCCGGTGACCGACGCGGTCGGCCGCGCCGACTCCTACAAGCGCTACGAGGACGGCTACGGCCTGAATGCCGCGACGATGGAGTGGTTCTTCGACCACTACACGCCCGACAAGGCCCAGCGCGGCGACTGGCGCATCTCGCCGATCCGCGCCGCGTCGCTGGCCGGCCTGCCGCCTGCGCTTGTGATCACCGCGGGCTACGACCCGCTGTGCGACGAGGGCCGCGCCTACGCCGCACGCCTGCACAAGGAGGGCACGCAGGCCGACCTGGTCGAGTTCGGCGGCATGCTGCACGGCTTCCTGAGTTCGCCGATGCTGCTGCACGGCGCGCGCCGCGGCACCAGCCTGGCCGCCGCCGCGCTGCGCGAAGCGCTGGTGCTGCGCACCCAGTGACGACGACGCCTCCTGCCGGCGCGGCGCCCGCTCGGCCGGTCGGGATGGCGCTGCCGGGCATCGTGATCGCCGTCGGCATGATCGGCGACACGCTGCTCTATGCGGTGCTGCCGCTCTACCACGAGCAGTTCGGTCTCTCGCTCGCCATGGTGGGCGTGCTGCTGTCGCTCAACCGCTGGATCAGGCTGCTGGCGAACTCCGCCGTCGCCCATCTCGGCGAGCGTATCGGCCCGCACGCGCTGATGATCGCCGCGGCGCTGGGCTCGGCCGTGTCGACGACGCTCTACGGCCTGGTCGAGGATGCCGCGGTCCAGGTCTTCGCGCGCATCCTCTGGGGCATCTCCTACGCCTCGCTCAATCTCGCGACGCTCGCCTATGCCGTGAGCGACCGCGCCAACGCGGGCAAGCGCGTGGGCGCAAGCCGCGCCGCGATCGGGCTGGTACAGGCGATGTCGCTGGTCGGCGGCGCCTGGATCGTGCTCGAGCTCGGGCCGCGCCACGTCTTCCTGATCTTCGGCGCGCTCACCCTCGTCTCCTTCGCCGCCGCCATCGTGCTGCCGCGCCTGCCGCCCGAGCCGGTGGCGAAGAAGGGCTTCAAACTTCCGGTGCCGCACCGCCTCGAGATCTGGGGCTTCGTGATGGGCTTCTCGGGCGACGGCGTGTTCCTCCTCACACTCGCCTTCCTGATGAAGGACTCGATCACCTCGGTCGCCGCCGTGATGGCGACGGCGATGCTGCTGGCGCTGCGCTGGCTGGTCGAGGTCACGACCGGCCCGATCGGCGGCTGGATCGGCGACCGCTTCGGCGCACGGCGCATCTCGATCCTGAACGCTGCGCTGCTCGTCAGCGGCTTCGTGCTGATCGCCGCCGATCACGAGGTGCTGGGCGCCCTGATGATCGTGACCACGCGCGGCATGTTCAACACGCTGATCCCCGTGCTGGTGATCGAGCGCGGCCACGGCACGGTCCTCTCCAGCCAGGCGAGCTACTCGACCTGGCGCGACTTCGGCGCGGCGGTCGGTCCGCTCTCAGCGCCCTGGCTGTTCCTCAATGTGCCGCAGACGCCGCTCTATCTCGCGCTCTCGCTGGCGCTGGGCGCCGCCGCCTGGTTCTGCCTGGCACGGCGCTAGAAATATTTCCTAACTACTTGCACACGGAAACATATAGGCCTATATACGGCCGATGTCGACCTCATCCTTCGCCGCCGTCCTGAACCTGCTCGACGCCAACGCGCGCCTCGAGGAACGCTTTGCCGGCGGGCTGGGCTCGATCCACGGGCTCGCCCTCAAGGAAGTGCTCCTGATGATGCACCTGGAGAGCGCGCCGCTCCGGCGGCTGAGCCGCGTCGATCTCGCCCGGCGCCTGCATGTCAGCCCCTCGACGGTGACGCGCCTCGCGAATCCGCTGGAGAAGCTCCATCGCGTCGGCCGCGAGCCCGACCCGCGCGATGCGCGCCTGACTTATGTCGTGCTGACCGATGCCGGCCAGCAGCTCCTGACCGATGCACGGGCGACGCTCGAGCGCATGGCCGCGGACACGTTCCGCGACCGCTGGAGCAAGGTGGAGATCGCGACGCTCGCCGGACTGCTGGGCCGCCTCACCGACGGCGGCCTGGCGGCCTAGCGGAACACGTCCTTGCGGTGACGCACCTCGGCGAACACCGCGACCGGGTCGCCGCCCTTCATGCCGACCGCCGCCTGCACCGCCGGCACATCGACGCGCAGGAAGGGGTTCGTCTCCTTCTCTTCGCCCAAGAGCGACGGCACGGTGGCCTCGCCCTTGGCGCGCGCCGCGTCGATCGCGGCGGAGCGCGCCAGCAGCGCCTTGTTGCCGGTCTCGATGGTCACGGCGAAGCGGGCGTTCGACTGGGTGTATTCGTGGGCGCAATAGACGCGCATGTCGTCGGGCAGGGCGCGAAGCCGGCTGAGCGACGTCCAGAACTGCTGCGGCGTGCCTTCGAACATGCGGCCGCAGCCCAGGGCAAAGATCGTGTCGCCGCAGAACAGCGCCTTCTGCTCGCGGAAGGCATAGGCGATGTGGCCGGACGTGTGACCCGGGATGAAGAAGACCTCGGCCTCCGCCTCGCCGAAGCGGTAGCGGTCGCCGTCGTCGACCTCGACGTCGATGCCGGGGATGCGGGCGCGATCGCGGCGGGGCCCGACAATGGTGCAGCCGGTCGCCTCCTTGATCTCCATGTTGCCGCCGACGTGATCACCATGGTGATGCGTGTTCAGGATATGGGTGATCTTCCAGCGACGCTTCGCCGCCTCTGCAAGTACCGGCTGGGCCACGGCAGGGTCGACGACGCCGACGGCGCCGCTCTGCGGCTCGCGCATCAACCACACGTAATTGTCGCTCAGGACCGGGATACGGACGATCTCTAGGGTGGTGCTCATGATGCAACGCTAGCAGAGCTGGCCTGCACCGACCATGCCCGGACGATGGCAGCAGGGGCGCGATTTCTGCTAGGATCACGGCATGTGGAACGACGTCCTCGACCTTGAGGAATTCTACGCCAGCACGCTCGGGCAGATGACCGCGCGGCTGCTGCGCGCACGCCTGCGCGAAGTGTGGCCGAATGTTCGGGGGGAAACGATCCTCGGTCTTGGCTACGCCCAGCCGCTGCTGCGCCCCTTCGTCGAGGAAGCCGGCCGCACGATCTCCTTCATGCCGGCCCAGCAGGGCGTGACGCGCTGGCCGCGCGAAGGCCGCAACCTCGCGACCCTGGTGGACGAACTCGACCTGCCGCTGCCCGACCGCTCGGTCGATCGCGTGCTGCTGGTCCACGCCGTCGAATGCACCGAGCAGCTTCGCCCGATGCTGCGCGAGATCTGGCGCGTGATGTCCGACGGCGGCCGCATGGTCGTGGTCGCGCCGACCCGCGCCGGCCTGTGGTCGCAGATCGACCGCTCGCCCTTCTACCAGGGCCATCCCTATTCCCCGGGCCAGCTCGCCACGCTGCTGCGCGCCAACATGTTCGCGCCGCTGCGCCAGACGCGCGCGCTCTTCATGCCGCCGACGCGCTCGCGGCTCGCCATGCGCATGGCGCCCGCCGTCGAGCGCTTCGGCCAGCGCTGGCTCGGCCGCTTCGCCGGCGTCAGCGTGATCGAATCCGGCAAGCAGCTCTATGCCGGCATCGCCGAACGCAGCGTCACGCCGGCGATGGTCGCGGTGCGACCCAAGCTGCGCATCGCGAGCTCCCGCGACAACCCGCAGATCTCGGGCGCCGCGCGCAACGCCGGGGACGGCGAAGCCCCCGCCTCCTGACCTCCGGAACAACGACATGGCCTTTTCTCCGCGCGTCATCGCGCTGCTCGGTTTTGGCGAAGCGGGTTCGGCGATCGCGCGCGGTCTCTGCGCCGCCGGCGGCTGGCGCGCGTCCGTTGATGAAGGGGGGCCGAAGCCCGGCGACAACGCGCCCCGCCGCCTGATCGCCATCGACACCGCGCTCGACCAGGACGCGCGCGGCACGGCGCTCGGTAAGACCGCACGCTCCCTCGATGTCGCCATCGAGCGCACCTACACCGAGGCGCTGGGCGAGGCCGATCTCGTGATCTGCGCCGTGCAGGGCGAGCATGCGCTCTCGGCCGCGACGTCGGCCGCGCCTCTGCTCAAGAAGGGCGCGCGCTATCTCGACCTCTGCACCGTCACCGGCAAGATGTCGGACGAGGATCGCGCCGCGATCGAGAGCGGCCGCGGCTGCTACATCGATGTCGCCGTCATGGGCGGCTTCTTCAGCCAGGGCATCAAGGCGCCGATGCTGGTGGCAGGCGAAGGCGCTGACGAGGCGGTCGACTGGATGAATGCCAACGGCTTCGAGGCGAAGCTGCTGGGGCCGAAACCCGGCAGCGCCTCTTCCGTGAAGATGCTGCGCAGCACGCTGGTGAAGGGCATCGAGGCGCTGGGCGTCGAGGCGCTGGTCGCGGCCAAGCGTCAGGGCATCCTCGAGGAGGTGCTGGGCTGCCTGGGCGACGCCGATGCGCAGACCCTGCGCGGCTTCATCGCCATGCTGGTTCAGACGCATGTCGTGCACGCCCACCGCCGCTGGGAGGAGATGGGCCTTGTGGCGCAGACGCTGCGCGAGACAGGTGTCGATCCGCTGATGACCGAGGCGATCGAGCGCAGCCATCGCCGCACCGTCGATGCCGCCATCGCGCCGGCCGACGGCCGGGTGCCGAACCTCGACGACGCGCTCGAGATCCTGTCGAAGAAGGTGATCCGTGGCGTCTGAGGTTTTCGCCACATCTGTATTTGACCGGCTCGTTGCACTGCTGAGCGAGGCCAACGCGAAGTTCCGCGTCATCGAGCATGCGGCCGAGGGCAAGTCGGAGGCGATCAGCGCCATCCGCGGCAACCGGCCCGAGCAGGCGGCCAAGGCGATGGTGCTCGACGTCCGCGGCGGCGGCGGCGGCAAGCGTCCGGTGCTCGCCATCCTGCCGGGCAGCGCCAAGCTCGACTTCAACGCCGTCGCTTCCCTGTTCGAGGCGCGCAAGTGCGGCTTCGCGAGCCCCGAGACCGCGCAGGAGCTGACCGGCTGCGTGATGGGCGCGGTGCCGCCTTTCGCGCTGAACCCGGCTCTCTCGATCGTGGTCGAGGAGGATCTGCTCGCGAACGAGACGCTGTTCTTCAACGCCGGGCGCCTCGATCGCTCGATGGAGCTCGACACCAAGGACTGGATCGCGGTGGCCAAGCCGCGCGTTGCGCGGATCGCCGCGCGTGGCTGACGACTGGTCGTTCGGCGCGCCGGGCGAGGCCGATTTCGAGCCGCTGCTGGCGATCCGCATCGACGTGATGCGCGAGCACCTGGAACGCGTCTTCCGCTACGAGCCCTCGCGCGCGCGCCGCATCTTCCGCGGCCATTTCGACGAGCCGGGCCTGCGCCTGATCCTGTTGAAGGGCAAGCGCGTGGGCTGCGTCGGATTCCGGCGCCATGCCGACGAGATCAAGATCGACTCCTTCTATCTCGACCGCCGCCTGCACAATACGGGGCTGGGTGCGCGCATCCTCAAGGTGCTGCTGGCCGAGGCCGATGCGGCAGGCCTGCTGGTGCGGCTCGAGGTGCTGACCGGCAGCAAGGCCGACCGCTTCTACCTGCGGCACGGCTTCGTGAAGCTGAAGGAAGACGAGATCGAGGGCCACTACGAGCGGCCCGTCGCGAGCCGGCCGATCGCCGCCCTGCTGCCGCGCGGCGAGGGCCATCAGTTCGTCCTCTACGGCGACGCCTGCTCCGGCGTGGCCGGTGCCTTGCACGAGCGCACCTTCGCCAGCGTCAATGCCGCCGTTCGGCGCCTCGCGCCGTCGCCCGAGTTCATCCTGTTCCTGGGCGACGAGATCGCGGGCTACACGGCCGATGCCGACGCGCTGCGCAAGCAATGGCGGTACTGGCTCGACCACGAGATGGCCTGGCTCGACCGGCACGCGATCCCGATGTGGCACACGACCAGCAACCACGCGACCTACGACGCGATGAGCGAAGCCGTGTTCTGCGCGGTACACGATCACCTGCCGCGCAACGGCCCGCCGGGACAGGAAGGCCTGTCGTACTGGGTACGGCGCGGCGACCTGCTGATCGTGTTCGTCCACACGCTCTGGACGGGCCTCGGCGGCGAAGGCCATGTCGAGACCGACTGGCTGCGTGCCGTGCTGCGCCAGCACGGCGATGCGCGCCACAAGCTCGTCGCGGGCCATCATCCCGCCCATCCGGTCAACGGCTTCGTCGGTCCCTATCAACGCGATATCGGCCCCGAGCATGCGACAGCGTTCTGGGACGTGCTGAGCGAGGCCGGTGTGCTGGCCTATCTGTGCGGCCATATCCTGGCGTTCGACGTGCAGGCCCATCGCGGCGTGCTGCAGATCTGCACGGCGGGCGCCGGCACCGCCCACCGCATGCCGGAGGGCGTCGAATATCTCCACGCCGTTCAGGCCACGCTCGATGGACAGGGGCTGCGCTATCAGGTGTTCGATGCCGAGGGCCACGTCCGCGAGCACCTGTCATGGCCGGTCGCCGTGCCGCCCGTTGAGCAGTGGCAGGCGCTAAAGGCAGCGAACATCGGCAACGGTCGGATCGTGGCGCTCCGCTTCAGCGGCCATGCCGCCGCTCCGGGGACGAGCACGGCCCAGACGTTTCTCTCGGCCGTCCGGCCCGGCATGCGGCCGCCGCTCTGGATCGGCCTCAGCGGACCCGAGCAGCGGCTGACGGCGATCCTCGAACTCGAGCCCGGCCGCAGCCCGCGTTACTGGCTAGGCCCCGCCGTCGCGGCCGGCGCGCCCTTCGACATTCAACTGCTGATCCATCCGGACATGGGCCCCGGGGGCTTTCTCTATCGCTTCGCCGCCGATGCGCCCTGGACCTCTCTGTCGACCGCCTCCGCCTGGGGCGCCGAGCGCCTGGAGTGGCCGGACCACCTCAGCGTCGGCCACGGTCCGCAAGGGTCGGGCGATCGCGCCTTCCTAGGCCGCGATCTCGCGATCTCGGCGACGGTCGTCGAAGGCTAGTCCCGTCGCAGCATGAACACGGCCTGCTCGCCGAACAGGTTGGCGAGCAGCGGCGGCATGTGGATCGGCCGGCTCTTGCTGTTCAGCACGATGGCGCGCTCGACGCGCACGCCCATGTCGCGGCAGAGCGCGCGGAAATCGTCGATGCTGCAGAGATGGATGTTGGGCGTGTCGTACCACTTGAAGGGCAGCGACGTGGTCTCGGGCATGCGGCCGCCGAACACCAGCCGCAGCCGCACCTGCCAGTGCGCGAAGTTCGGGAACGAGACGATGGCGCGCTTGCCGACCCGCAGCATCTGGGTGAGCACGGCGCGCGGCTCGCGCGTGGCCTGGAGTGTCTGGCTCAGGATCACGTAGTCGAAGGCGCTCTCGGGATAGTCGCGCAGGTCGGTGTCGGCGTCGCCCTGGATGACCGAGAGGCCGCTCGCCACGCAGGCGTTCACGCCGGCCTGGCTGAGCTCCATGCCGCGCGCGTCGACGCGCTTGGCGTTCACCAGGTGGGCGAGCAGCGCGCCGTCGCCGCAGCCAACGTCGAGCGCGCGCGTGCCCGGCTCGACCATGTCGGCGATGAGCTGCAGGTCGACGCGGATGGGCGCGTTCACGACACTTCTCCCAGGCCGCGCACCGCGGCGGCGCCCTTCAGGAAGCCCTGCAGCGTGCGGAACATCTCGGGCTCGTCGAGCAGGAAGGCGTCATGGCCCTTGTCGCTGTCGACCTCGACGAAGGAGACATTGGCCGCCGCTGCGTTCAGCGCATGGACGATCTCGCGGCTCTCGCGCGTCGGGAACAGCCAGTCCGAGGTGAAGGACACCAGGCAGAAGCGCGTGGGCGAGCCCTTGAAGGCGTTGGCCAGCACACCGCCATGCGCACCGGCGAGGTCGAAATAGTCCATCGCGCGCGTAATGTAGAGGTAGCTGTTGGCGTCGAAGCGGGCGACGAAGGTCGATCCCTGGTGGCGGAGATAGCTCTCGACTTGGAAGTCGGCGTCGAAGCTGAAGCCCAGCACGTCGCGGTTCTGCAGCGAGCGGCCGAACTTGCGCTGCAGCGCCTGCTCCGAGAGGTAGGTGATGTGCGCGGTCATGCGCGCCACCGACAGGC
>SCVT01000527.1 GCA_004296815.1 Reyranella sp.
GGGCTGGCCGTCGCGCATCGACGGTCCGGCCGCGCGCCTCGATTTCATGGCATTGTCGGCGCTCACCTTCGAGCGGCCCGATTCCGGCCGCTTTCCGTCCCTACGGTTAGCGCGAGAGGCTCTGGTAAGCGGCGGATTTGCACCGATCGTGCTGAACGCGGCGAACGAGGCGGCGGTCGAGGCTTTCCTGGCCAAGCGCATCCGCTTCCTCGACATCGCCCGCATCGTCGAGGACGTGATGGGTGCCTGCGGCGGGCTTTCGGGCGCGGTCGAGTCGCTCCAGCAGGTCGAGGCGGCGGACGTCGAGGCCCGCCGGAAGGCTGGGGATCTTTGTGTGGCAAGGTCGCTAACTAATTGATCTGAAACAAGATTTATGGTCCAGTAAGGCATGCAAAGTCTCGTGAGCCTGTTCACGACCTATCTCCCGTATTTCATCCTCGTGCTGACGCTGCTCGTGTTCGTTCACGAGTACGGCCACTACTGGGTGGGTCGCCGGTTCGGCATCCATGCCGAGGTCTTCTCCATCGGCTTCGGCCCAGAGATCTTCGGGTGGACGGACCGCAACGGCACGCGGTGGAAAGTGTCGGCCATCCCGCTCGGCGGCTACGTGAAGTTCCTGGGCGACAGCGACGAGACCAGCGCCACGCCGAGCACCGAGCCGCTGTCGCCGTCCGATCGCCGGCGCGCCTTCTTCAGCCAGCCGCTGTATGCGCGCGCCGCCGTGGTCCTGGGCGGGCCGGCCGCGAACCTGATCTTCGCCTTCCTGCTGCTGACGGCGGTCTTCTTCTTCGCGGGCGAGCCGTACTCGCCGGCGACCGTCGCCGTCCAGATCGATGGCCCCGCCGCGAAAGCAGGCCTGCGCACCGGCGACGAGATCGTCCGTCTCGCCGACAAGCGCATCGACCGCTACGAGGACATTCAGGACGCGCAGTTCCTCTACTGGGCGAAGCCGATGTCGGTCGAGTATCGCCGCGGCAACCAGCTTCTGCGCGGCGAGATCGTCTCGCAGTTCTGCGAACGTACCGACCGCTACAACAACACGCTGCGCTACGGCGACCTCGGGCTGGACCAGCTCATTCGCCCCGTCGTCGGAGGCTTCACCGCCGGCAGCCCGGCCGAGGCCGCGGGCCTCAAGGTCGGCGACCTCCTGCTCTCCGTCGACGGCAAGCCGATCGAGCATTTCTCGCGCATCCCGGAGTTGATCGGCAATCGCGCCGGCCAGCCGCTCGCCGTCAAGTACGAGCGGGACGGCCGGGTCGAGGAAGCGACGATCGTTCCGATCGCCGACAAGGCCGTGGACTGTACCGGCAAGGAGCAGATGATCGGGCGCCTGCGCATTCGGCCGGCCGCCATCACGGAGTTCCGCAGCCACGGGGTGATCGGCGCCATGGGCGCCGGCGTCCGGGCCGTCTGGGGCATGACCACGATGTTCTATACATCGATGGCGCAGATTCTTACCGCGACGCGGCCGGTGGACGAGCTCGGCGGGCCGATCCGCATCGCCAAGGCGGCGGGCGAGGCGTCCTACTCGGGCTGGGTCGGGATCCTCAATCTCGTCATCGCATTGTCCGTGGTACTCGGGGTTTTCAACCTGTTGCCGGTGCCGATGCTCGATGGCGGCCATCTCGCGATGTACCTCTACGAGGCGGTGCGCGGAAAACCGCTCAGTCTGCGGGCGCAGGAAGTCGGGCTGAAGCTCGGCTTCGCCCTGGTGATCGGCATGGCGCTGATTGCAACCTTCAATGACATCAGGCTCTTGCTGCGGTGAGTTGACGCGATTTGTGGGGTCCCCGACGGGGGATAAAGAGGGTGGCTAAGGTCCGAACGCCGGTCTAAGAAGCTTGCGTTCTCGTCATTGACCGTCGGCAAGTCTGGAAGGTGCCAGGGGTGAGTTTGATCGTTCGTTGGGCCGCTTTGGTCGTTGCTGCAATTCTGGCCTTCGGTACCCCGGCCTACGCACAGCGTGGCGCCGCGCTTGGCGGCGGCACGATCACCGGCATCCAGATCCAGGGCAATGTCCGCTCCGAGCCCGAGACCATCCGCTCCTACCTGCAGCTCAAGGTCGGAGAGCCCTTCGACGCGGCCGCCGCCGACCGGTCGCTGAAGGCGCTATTCGCCACCGGTCTCTTTTCCGACGTCGTGATCGAGATGCAGGGCTCGACCCTGGTCGTGAAGGTGACGGAAAACCCGATCATCAATCGCGTCGCCTTCGAGGGTAACAAGAAGATCGAGGACGACAAGCTGCGCGACGAGGTGCAGTCCAAGCCGCGCCAGGTGTTCACGCGCGCACGTGTGCAGTCCGACGTCGAGCGCATCCTCACCATCTATCGCCGCAGCGGCCGCTACAACGCCTCGGTCGAGCCCAAGGTCATCCGGCTGGAGCAGGGGCGCGTCGATCTCGTCTTCGAGATCAACGAAGGCGATGTCACGGGTGTCCAGCGCATCAGCTTCGTCGGCAATGAGGCGTTCGGCGACGGCACGCTGCGCGGCAAGATCCGAACCTCCGAGAGCGCCTGGTGGCGCTTCCTGTCGTCGGACGACCGCTTCGACCCCGACCGCATGAACCTGGACAAGGAGCTCCTGCGGAAGTTCTACCTGTCCGAGGGCTATGCGGACTTCCGGGTCGTCTCGGCGGTCGCCGAGCTCGCGCCCAATCGCGAAGGCTTCTTCATCACCTTCACGATCAGCGAAGGCGAGCGCTACAAGTTCGGCAAGGTCGACGTCACCAGCCGCTTCCAGGGGCTCGACGTCGACGTGCTGAAGAGCTTCCTGACGATCAGCGAAGGCGAGTGGTTCGACGCCGACGAAGTCGAGAAGTCGGTATCGAACATCCAGGAGGCCGTCGGCTCTCTGGGCTATGCCTTCGTCGAGGTCCGCCCCAACATCCGGCGCAACAAGGACAACACCACGGTCGATGTGACCTTCGACGTCCAGGAAGGACCACGTGTCTACGTCGAGCGCATCAACATCTCCGGCAACACCCGCACGCTCGACAAGGTGATCCGGCGCGAGTTCCGCCTGGCCGAGGGCGATGCGTTCAGCACCGCGAAGGTCCGACGCAGCCAGCAGCGCCTGCGCAACCTCGGCTTCTTCGAGAAGGTCGACGTCTCGGCGGCTCCCGGCTCGTCGCCGGACAAGACCAACCTCGAAGTCCAGGTCGTCGAGCAGAGCACCGGCGAGATCTCGTTCGGCGCCGGCTACTCGACCACAGCCGGCATCGTCGGCGACATTTCGGTCAAGGAACGCAACCTGCTCGGCAAGGGCCAGGAGCTGCGACTGGGCCTTTCGGTCGGCACGTTGAGCACGATGATCGATCTCGGGTTCACCGAACCGTACTTCATGGATCGCAACGTGAGCGCGGGCTTCGACATCTTCCGGACGTCGAACGACCGGCAGAACGTCTCGAACTACAGCGACAGGAGCTTGGGCTTCGCGCTGCGCGGCGGCTGGGCATACTCCGAGGAAATCCGGCAGATCGTGCGCTACACCTTGCGCCAGACCGACATCTTCAACGTGCAGCCCTGGGCGTCGCCCATCATCCAGCAGAACGCCGGCACCCAGGTCGTGTCCGAATTGTCCGAGACGATCATCTGGGACACCCGCGACACACGGCTCAACACGACCAAGGGCTTCATGGTCCGCAACACCGTGGCCGCGGCCGGCCTGCTCGGCACCGAGCAGTACGTCCGCACCACCGCCGATGCCGTCTACTTCAAGACGATTGTCGAGGATATCGTGGCGTCGATCGGCGGCTCGATCGGCCTGGTCGTCCCCTACAACAACGCCTACGTCCGGCTGAACAACCTGTTCTTCATCGGCGGCGACACGCTCCGAGGCTTCGCCGTCGGCGGCATCGGCCCGCGAGACGCGAACACGACGGACTCGCTCGGCGGCCAGTACTACTATACCGGCACCGCCGAGCTATCCTACCCGCTGCCCTTCATTCCCAAGGAAGTGGCGCTGCTGGGCAAGGCGTTCGTCGACGTCGGCTCGCTGTGGGGCGTGCAGCAGTCGACCTACAACACGACATCGGTGCTCGACAGCCAGCTCATGCGCGTGGCCAGCGGGCTCGGTGTGCAGTGGGTGTCGCCGTTCGGCCCCATCCGAATAGACTACTCGTGGCCGATTCAGTATGAGCCGTGGGACAAGCAGCAGAACGTGCGTTTCAGCTTCGGCACGCGCTTCTGAGTGGAGATGCCCCGGTCATGAACGACCCAACCGACAAGACCAACAGCGCAGCGATCACATCCGTCGACATCAAGCGGATCCTCCAGATGATCCCGCATCGCTATCCGATGCTGATGGTCGACAAGGTCGTGGACATGACGCTCGGCCAGAGCGCCGTCGGGATCAAGAACGTCACCATCAACGAGCCGTTCTTCCAGGGACACTTCCCGTCCGAGCCGGTGATGCCCGGCGTGCTGGTCGTCGAAGCCATGGCACAGACTGCATGCGTTCTGGTCGTCTCGACCTTCGGTGCCGAATCGGAAGGCAAGCTCGTCTACTTCATGTCGATTGACGGCGTGCGCTTTCGCCGTCCGGTCGTGCCGGGCGATCGGGTCGAGCTGCACGTGCAGAAGGTGCAGAGCCGGGCCAACGTATGGAAATTCGCCGGCAAGGCGATCGTCGAAGGCAAGGTCGCGGCCGAGGCCACCTTTGCCGCGATGATCCGTGACAGGTAGGGAGGGGACCATGCCCGATACCAATTATCGCATGCTGCATACGATGATCCGCGTCATGGATCTCGACAAATCGCTGGCCTTCTATACGGGCCCGATGGGCATGAAGATGCTGCGCAAGCGCGATGTGCCGGACGGCAAGTACAGCCTGGCTTTCGTCGGCTATGGCGAGGAGAAGGACCATGCCGTCGTCGAGCTGACGCACAACTGGGGGCAGGAGAAGCCCTATGAGCTCGGCACCGGCTTCGGCCACCTCGCGGTGGGCGTGCCCGATGTCTACAAGGTCTGCGAAGAGGTCACCAAGGCGGGCGGCAAGGTCACGCGCGCGCCGGGTCCGGTGAAGTTCGGGACCACGGTCATCGCCTTCGTCGAAGACCCCGACGGCTACAAGATCGAGCTGATCGAGCGCAAGTAGCGCTCGAGCCCTCACGCGATCAGATAAACCGCCAGTTCGCGAGGACGAGGGCGACGAACGCGCCCACGAGGCCGACGACGAACAGGCGCGTCAGCGCACCGGGCTGCCTGCCATTGTCGTTGGCTGCCCGGCCGAGCCGGACGACGCGGGGCATCGCCCTGGGCTTGTGTGAAGCCGCCCAGGTCGCTGTCCGACGTCGCTCGAATGACGATCTCGCCATGTTCCTCTCGCTTTCCCCCCGGATAGCGAACGTCTTTGTCTTGGCTCAGCCGCGCATGTGGAGCGGCTTGTAGGGCCGCTCGGTCTGTCCGTTGTAGAGCTGACGCGGGCGGCCGATCTTCTGGTCGGGATCCTCGATCATCTCGTTCCACTGCGAAATCCAGCCGACCGTACGCGCCACGGCGAAGAGGACGGTGAACATCGAGGTCGGAATGCCGATCGCGCGGAAGATGATGCCCGAGTAGAAGTCGACGTTCGGATAGAGCTTCTTGGAGACGAAGTAGTCGTCCTTGAGCGCGATCTGCTCCATTTCCATGGCCAGTTCGAGCAACGGGTCGTGCTGGATGCCGAGCGAGGTCAGGACCTCGTGGCAGGTCTGGCGCATCACCTTGGCGCGCGGATCGTAGTTCTTGTAGACGCGATGACCGAAGCCCATCAGGCGGGTGTGGTCGGCCTTGTCCTTCACGCGGCTGAGGAAGCCCGGGATGTTCTGCTTGCCGCCGATCTCGTGCAGCATGTTGATGACGGCCTCGTTGGCGCCGCCGTGGCTCGGGCCCCACAGCGAGGCGATGCCGGCGGCGATGCAGGCGAACGGGTTGGCGCCCGACGAGCCGGCGAGGCGGACGGTCGAGGTCGAAGCATTCTGCTCGTGGTCGGCGTGGAGCATCAGGATGCGGTCCATCGCCTTCTCGACGATCGGATTGACCTCGTACTCCTCGGCCGGGACCGAGAACATCATGCGCAGGAAGTT
>SCVT01000528.1 GCA_004296815.1 Reyranella sp.
GACGTCGGCGCAGCCCTGCTGAGCGCGCTGCTGCACGCGGGCTGGAACGCCGCAGTGAAGGCCAACCACGATCCGGCACGGGCGATGACGGCGCAAATGCTGCTGGGCGCGGTCCTGGTCGTGCCGGCGCTGCTGTGGTCAGGCCTGCCCGACCCTGCGGCGTGGCTCTGGATAGTGGCCTCCACCCTCATGAACGTGCTCACGATCGCCGCACTCCTACGCGCCTACGAGTTGGGCGGGTTCGGCCTCGTCTATCCCGTCATGCGCGCGGTGGCGGTCCTGCTGGTCGTCCCGATGGCCGCCGCCCTCACCGGAGAAAAGTTCGGCCCGGCGGTGCTGGCCGGCATCATCGTGATTGCTCTAGCGCTGGCCCTGCTCGCCCTCGACGCGGCGCGCGACCGGACCGTTACCCCGAAGGCCCTCGCCTGGACGCTCGCGGCCGGCCTCGGCACGGCCGCTTACATCATGTGTGACGCGCAGGGCGTGCGCGCCGCTGGAAATCCCTGGGCCTACGGCTTCGTGGTCTCGATCACCAACGCCGCTGCCATGTGCTGGCGGCAACGGCAGGCGGGACCGCCCTGGCGCCAATTGAACGGACAGTGGATCGCGGCACTCCCGACCGCTGTGGCTTCGATGGCATCATATCTGCTGATCCTGTGGGTCTGGAGTCATGCGCCGATCGCCCCGGCCGCCGCCTTGCGCGACACCAGCTCGATCTTCGCAATCTTGATTGCCGTCATCTGGCTGAAAGAGCCTTTTACGCGGACACGGATCGTAGCCGTCTTGATGGCCGCCACGGCGGTGCCGCTGCTTCGCCTCGGGTGACCGGTAATCCCTAGTAGTCCCACTCCATCTTGACGCCGACGCGGCCGTTGGAGTCGGCGCCGACGTCGCCCTCGAGCTTCACGTTGTCGAGCACCTCGACCTGGACGACGCCGCGGCTCGAGGTGCCGGAGGCGCCCTGACGCGCGCCGACATAGACTCCTGGCGCCACGTAGCGGCCGGCCTCGACGGAGACCGAGCTCGCACCCGGTGCCGCGGCCGGGCCGCCCGATGAACTCGACGAGCCGACGTTCAGCCGGTCGAGCCCCAGCCCGCGGCGCAGACGGCCGACCACACTGTCGCCGGGCGAGTTGCCGGTGAGCTCGGCCAGCGCCTGGGCTACCTGCACCAGTTCGGTCCCGCTGAGACTCGATGCGGGCTTGCCGAAGATCAGCAGCGCCATCGCCTCGTCGGGCGGCAGCGCCGAGGTGATGGCAATGGCCGGTGCGCGGGCCGTGCCGGTAACGGCGATGCCGACCGTGGTCGACTGCACGCTGGTGCTCGCCAGGAAGTCGAGCCGCGGATCGATCGAGTCAAGATTGTCGAGGGTGACGATACCGCGGCTGAAGGTGAGGCGGCGACTGCCCAGGGTGAACTCGCCCCGCCGCAGCGTCAGGCCGCCGACGACCGAGGGGGCAGCCGGCGTGCCGCCGACCTGCAGGCGCCCGCCCAACTCGGCATCGAGCCCGCGGCCGCGCACGAAGACGGCCCGCGGCGCCTCGATCGTGAGTGCAAGCCGGATCGGCGTGACGGTGGACGACGACGGCGGCCGGCGTTTCTGCCCCGGGGACTGGCTCGCGGCAGGCACAGATGCGCCGGGCCTGTTGATCTCGCGCACCTCGAGCGCGGGATAGTCCGCCGATTGCGCCGCTCCGACGGCGATCTCGGCGCGGTCGATGGTGATAGGCCCCGCGATATCGATGCCGCCCGCGGTCGAGCCAGTGACCTTGAGGTCGCTCGACACGGTGGCGACGAGATCGGGTCGGTTGACCAGCAGCGCGCGACGGCTGGCGACGGCGAGATCGAGCCCCAACCCCTTCGCCCCGTCGAACCGCAAGCTGCCGCTCACCGTCACGCTGCCGCCACTACCGCTCTGGAACGCGAACCGCTGCACCTGCAACGTCTCGCCCTGCAGGATCAGGCGACCTTCACCGCCGCTTAGCCGCAGGCCCGACTCCGGCAGGGCAATGGCGCCGCCCACAAGATCGACGGTGCCGCTGCCGGAAATTTTTTCACCGCGGATGTCGAGCGCGAGGTTGGGCCGCACCGTACCGGCGACGCCGCGGAGCTCGTTGCCCAGCAACGGCGCGAAAGGCGCAATATCGAGCGTCCCGGTGAGCGCGGCGGTGGCCGCGAGCGGCCCCGTGCCCTGGGGCAGCATGGCACTCGCCTTAAGCGCGAGCCGCGTCGCACCACCCGTGCCCACTGTCGCATCGACGGTTGCTTGACGCCCGACCAACGAGCCTTTGCCCTGCAGGAGAAGCGCCGGCAGCAGCGCAGCGTCCTTCCGGCGCAGCCTGAGGTTCGATGCCGCGTAGGTGGCGTCTATGCGCGGCGCCTCCATCGGCCCCTGGACGCGCAGCGTCGCCTGCAGCGCGCCGTCCAGGCCCGTGCCCGGCGCAAAGGCATCGATCAGCGACAGCGGCAGCGCCGCCAGCTCGAGCAGCAGGTCGCTTGCCACCGAATCGACCAAGCCGCGCACGGTGAGCCGCCCGCCGCCCAACCGCAATGTCGTGGGATCGATCGCGATGCGGCTACCAGCAATCGTCACCCGTGTTGGCGCGGCAAGTGCGATGGGAATGCCTTCGTGGCGACCTTCCAGGCGCGACAGCGCGATGCGGATCTGCTCGCCCGCGAACTCAGTCCTGGCGGCGATGTGGGCGCGCGTTCGCGCACCCGTGGCCTGCAAGCCAATATCGAGGCTGCTGCGGTCGCCTTTGACGCTGCCATCGAGGCCGCCGATACCAGCGACGCCTGCGATGCGGCTTGCCTTGAACGTGACGTCGGCCCTCGCGTTGCCCAGGGGTTCCGAGACCGTGCCACCAAGCTCCAGCGCGCCGATCGCCAGTCCGCTGCCCTGCAGATCGGCGCCCTGCAGCCGCACGTCGAGCCGCCCCGCCGGCGCCCCGGGATCGGCGCGCGCCTCGGCGTCGAACGAACCGGCAAGGCCGGCGCCGAGCAGGTCCGAGAGTTCCTGCAGGCGCGCCACCCGGAGCCGTGCGTGACCGGAGGTGCGCGCCTCGGTGACGGCGAGGTCGGTGACATCCAGCACCGCGCTCGCCCAATTTCCCTGGAAGGTGGGCACCACGATGCCGCCCGCCGCATCGCGCGCGAACCGCCCGCTCACCGACAGGGGCTGGTCCGCGAGATCACCGCTCGCCTCGACCGTGCCGCGCGCCGCACCCGTCGCCTCGAGGGTCGTGGTGGCGGCAAGTGATACTCGTCGTGATGCAAGTTGGCCGCGCCGGAGATCGCGCAACTCGGCTTTCAGCTTGAGTTCGATCTCCTGGCCGAAGCCGACAGTGGCATTCGCCGTGAGGGCACCTTCCACCTCGGGCTGCAGCACGCCGAGTTTGGGCAGGTCAAGCGCGAGATCGAGCGTGCCGGCCGGGCCGCGACCACGACCAGACACGGTAAGCCCACCGCCTCCGCTGGCGACGCGCACGCCGGCGAGCGACCATGACTCATCACGCTTCAGCGTCGCCGACCCCGCAAGGCTGACGGCGGGCGCCACAAGATCGTGCGGCACTCCCGGGACGCCGAAGTCGCCGAGCGTGCCCTGCCAGCCGAGCGCGAGAGCATCGGCCTCGCTGCGCATCGTGAAGTCGATCGTGGCGCTGCCCGTCAGCGGTTGTTCTGCAAATGCCGACAGGGGCGCGACGCTCGGCAGCGCAAGGTGGGCCTTGGCCTCGCCAATCCTTGTCGAGACGACGTAGGAACCAGTGGCCTTTACCGACGCGAGTGGCGAGCCGAGATCGAACGACTCGACCACGATCGCCCCGTCGCGCAACGCAAACCGCGAAGCGAGCGTCAGTCTGCCAGATGGCGGCAGGCGCGGATCAAGCGCCGCCAGCGCGAATTCATCGGCGCTGCCCTCCAGCAGGATGGTGCCCGCAGGCCGGGTCGCAAGCGCACGCAGATCGGTCGTCGCCTGCAGGTGGAGGCCGCGCCAGCCGACGCCGCCCAGCAGTGCGCCGAAGGCGCCGGGCTCAGTGGCATCCAGAGTGGCCGTGGCCTCAAGCCGGTCGCCGGCGCGGTCGTAGCGCCCCGAGGCGACGATGCCGAGCGGCCCCGCGCCGAGCCTGGCCTGGGTCAAGGTCACGAGTGCCTCGTCGACAGTCGCGTCGACCGCAAGCGAGATCGGCCCGCGCGCGGCGTCGGCAAGCGGTCCGGGAGGCAGGCCGGGGCCGGCGGCTTCGAGCCGGATGGAGACGGTCGTGGCCACACCTTGCGGTTGCCACGTCGCGGTACCGTTGGCCTTGGCCGCATCGCCCGCCGAAAGAGAGAGCTCGGCGCTGCCTGCCGTCGCATCGCCCCGCGCCGCGAGCCTGAGGCCGACGCGGTCCAGTTCGGGCCTCTCCAGCAGCGTCGCCACCACGCCGCCGTGTCCTTCGTCGAGCGCGACCTCGCCATCGACGGTGCGCCGGCCGGCGTCGAAGCGGATGTCCACGGTGAGATGTCCTGACCTGCCGTCGGTGCGATCACCCCTCAGGCGTAGCTTGCCCTCCGCCAGGTCGGCCGGCAGGAACGCGTTGCCGCCCAGTCGCCAGCGCGAGTTGGCACGCGCTGCGGCTACAATATGCAGATCGTCGACCGACAGCGCCTGCAGATCGACGCCAATCGGCAGATGCAGAGCCCCGCTTTCGGCCGAAGCGGCGTCTGCCGTTCTCGCTGCTTCAGGGGCGCGCAGAAAATCGATGCGGGCCGCCGACACATTCTCGATGCGCAGTCGACCCGACAGCAGCGACGAGAGCGACCACTTCAGCCGCGCGTCGGCGACCGTGAGCCACGGCCCGCTCTGGTCGGCGAACTCGATCCGCGCCAGATGGAGGTCGGTCGGGAAGAATCCCGTGACACCGCCGAACTCGACGCGGCGGTCCCCCGTCGAGGCGGCGGCCGACAGGGCCGATGCCAGCACGCGCTGGCCGGGCGACGTCTGGAGGAACCCGAACACCAGCGCCAGCAGCGCCACCACGGCACCCGCCGAGACCAGCAGGAGGCGGCGCCCGCGCA
>SCVT01000529.1 GCA_004296815.1 Reyranella sp.
TCGAAGCTGAAGCCCAGCACGTCGCGGTTCTGCAGCGAGCGGCCGAACTTGCGCTGCAGCGCCTGCTCCGAGAGGTAGGTGATGTGCGCGGTCATGCGCGCCACCGACAGGCCGCGTGCCGGCAGCGTGTCGTGGGCGCGATAGTCGCCGCCTCGCCAGTCGGGATCGGCCATGATCGCCTGTCGACCCACTTCGTGGAAGGCGATGTTCTGTGCCGAATGGTGCGCGGCACAGGCGATCGGCACGGCCGAGAAGACGCGCTTGGGGTAGCTTGCGGCCCATTCCAGCACCTGCATGCCGCCCATCGAGCCGCCGATCACGCAGAAGAGATCGGGGATGCCGAGATGGTCGAGCAGCGCCGCCTGCACGCGCACCATGTCGGCGATGGTGACGACCGGGAAGTTGAGGTTCCACGGCTTGCCGCTCGCGGGATCGCGCGCCTGCGGGCCAGTCGTGCCCATGCAGTGTCCGAGCACGTTAACGCAGATGATGTGGTAACGCGCCGGATCGAGAACCTTGCCCGGCCCGATGAGGCTCTCCCACCAGCCTTCCTTGCCGGTGACGGGATGCGTCTCGGCGACGAACTGGTCGCAGGTCAGCGGATGGCAGATCAGCACGGCGTTGCTCTTGGCCGCGTTCAGTTCGCCGTAGGTCTGGTAGGCGACACGATAGGGGCCGAGATCGACACCGCAGTCGAGGCGCAGCGGACGCTCCGTCCCCAGGACCGCGTGGCGGCACTGGGCGAGCGCCTTGCGTTCGGCATCTGTGAGGTCGTCGAGCACTGGTCCCCGCCAACGAAAAGCCCCCGACCGAGGTCGGGGGCTTTTTCGAGCGCTCCGACCTTTTAGCGGTGTTTAACGTGGCCGCAAGCCGGTCGGCTCAAATTCCACGGAGAGGTTCTATAAGGTCGCGGGCCGCGACGCGCAAGTGCGTTGCGCGAGTTGGCCTTTACGCGGGCCGGCCTGCCGTAGTACGCCCCTCGCGCACAGGAAAATCCGGGTTTATGGCCGCTCCCAGTCTCGACAGCTTGCGCAAGGAAATCGACGCCCTCGACAAGGACCTGCATGGCCTGATCCGCCGCCGTGCGGAGGTCGTGGGCAAGATCTCGTCGACCAAGCCCTCGGGTGGGCTGGCGCTGCGCCCGGGCCGCGAGGCGCAGGTCATGCGCGAACGGCTCGCCAAGCACGACGGCTCGTTCCCGGTCGGCGCGGTCTATCGCATGTGGCGCGAGATGATGAGCGCGTTCACCCTGATGCAGACGCCGGGCCTCAAGATCGCCATTTGCCGCCCCGTCGACCAGCCGGGCTACTGGGACCTCGCGCGCGATCATTTCGGCTGCCAGATCCCGTTCGTGGCCAACGACACGCCGGCCCAGGTGCTGGCCGCCGTGCGCGCC
Organism: Reyranella sp.; assembly: GCA_004296815.1. Lineage (GTDB taxonomy): Bacteria > Pseudomonadota > Alphaproteobacteria > Reyranellales > Reyranellaceae > Reyranella. The sequence continues at coordinate 1,397 of SCVT01000529.1, forward strand.
GGCCCGACGACCATCGGCGTCGTCCCCGCCCCGATCGAGGCCGACTCCGCGCCGTGGTGGCCGCTGCTCGCCGGCAAGGACACGACCCTGCCGCATGTCGTGGCGCGCCTGCCCTTTCTCGCCATGCCGAACGCCCGCGCGCGCGGCATCTCCGCCTTCGTTCTGGCCCGCATCGAGGCCGAGCCGAGTGGCGAGGACCGTGCACTGATCGCGATCGAGGCCAAGACCGGGCTCAGCCGCGACCGCATCGCCGCCGCCATCGCCAAGGCAGGCCTGCCCGCCTTCACCTCGGCGCTGGACCAGGCCGTGGCCGGCGTGCATCACTATCTCGTCGAACTGCCGGGCGTGATCGCCGACGACGACCCACGCTTGCGCGAACTCGAAGCGGCATTGGGCCTCGAAAACGGTCGCGTCGCGGCGATCGGCGCCTACGCAGTGCCGGCCGACGCCCGGCCGTGACCTGAACTCTTAACGGGAGACTGCCATGAGCGCGCTCACCCCGCGTCCGGGCATCATGAAGATCGCGCCCTACGTGCCGGGCAAGGACTCGGTCGACGGCAAGGAGACGATCGCCAAGCTGTCGTCCAACGAGGGCGCGCTCGGCCCCTCGCCCAAGGCGATGGCGGCCTACGCCAAGATCGCCTCCGAGCTGCACCGCTATCCCGACGGCGGCTCCGAGAAGCTGCGTGTCGCGATCGGCCGCCGCTTCGGCCTCGACGCCCAACGCATCGTCTGCGGCTCGGGCTCCGACGAGCTGCTCAACCTGCTGATCCGCGCCTACTGCGGCCCGGGCGACGAGCTGCTCTACAGCCAGCACGGCTTCCTGATGTATCCGATCAACGCGCTCGGTGTCGGTGCCACGCCGGTCGCGGCGCCGGAGAACAACTACCGCGCCGACGTCGACGCCATGCTCGCCAAGGTGACGAACAAGACGCGCATCGTCTGCCTCGCCAACCCGAACAACCCGACCGGCACCTACGTCACCAAGGACGAGGTGCGCCGCCTGCATGCCGGGCTGCCGAAGGACGTGCTGCTGGTGATCGACGCAGCCTATGCCGAGTATGTCAGCCGCAACGACTACGAATCGGGCGTCGAGCTGGTCGACCAGGCCGAGAACGTCGTCATGACGCGCACCTTCTCCAAGATCTACGGGCTGGGCGGGCTGCGGCTCGGCTGGATGTACGCGCCGGCGGCGGTCGTCGACGTGATGAGCCGCTTCCGCCAACCGTTCAACGTCAACCTGGCGGCGCAGGCGGCCGGCATCGCCGCGCTCGAGGACATCGCCCACACCGACGCGAGCCGCACCAACAACGACATCTGGCTGCCGTGGCTCAGCGCCGAGCTCACCAAGCTCGGCCTGGCGCCGCTGCCCAGCGTGGGCAACTTCCTGCTCGTGGGCTTCGGCGCCAAGGACCGCGCCGCGGCGGCGAACACCTGGATGATGAACGACGGGCTGATCCCGCGCATGGTCGCGGGCTACGGCCTGCCCGAGCATCTGCGCATCACCATCGGCACCGAGACCGAAGTGAAGGCGGTGCGCGATTCCCTCGCCCGCTTCGTGGCGGCGAAATGACTGCGCCGATGTTCGACAAGATCGCGCTGATCGGCATCGGCCTGATCGGCGGCTCGATCGCGCTCGAGGCACGCAAGCGCGGGCTCGCCAAGACAATCGTGGCGGCGACGCGCAGTGCCGAGACGGCCGCCCTCGCCAACAAGCTGAATCTCGCCGACCATTGCGGCACCGATCTCGCGGCGGCGGCCAAGGACGCCGACCTCGTGATCGTCTGCACGCCGGTCGGCGCCTGCGGCCCGGCCACCAAGGCGATCGCCTCGGTGCTCAAGCCCGGCTGCATCATCTCCGACGTGGGCTCGGTGAAGCAGACCGTGATCGCCGACATGGCGCCGCACATCCCCGAGGGCGTGCACTTCATTCCGGCACATCCCGTGGCCGGCACCGAGAATTCAGGCCCCGAGGCCGCGCTGCTCGACCTATTCCAGGGCCGCTGGTGCATCCTGACGCCGCTGCCCGGCAACGACGCCAAGGCGGTCGACCGGCTGGAGGCCTTCTGGAAGGCGCTCGGCAGCGACGTCAACCGGCTCGATCCGGCCGACCACGACCGCATCCTCGCCATCACCTCGCACCTGCCGCATCTCATCGCCTACACCATCGTCGGCACGGCCGACGATCTCGGCGGCCATCTCAACAGCGAGGTCCTGAAGTACGCCGCCGGCGGCTTCCGCGACTTCACGCGCATCGCGGCGTCCGATCCCACCATGTGGCGTGACGTGTTCATGAACAACCGCGAGGCGGTGCTCGAGGTGTTGCAGCGCTTCCAGGAAGATCTCTTCTACCTGCAGCGCGCCATCCGCTGGGGCGAGGGCGACAAGCTGTTCGAGCTGTTCACGCGCACCCGCGAGATCCGCCGCGCCCTGATCCACCTCCATCAGGCGTGAGCACGGCGCCTCCAACGGGGAAGCCCCGCTGGGTCTTCGGCTACGGCTCGCTGATGTGGAATCCGGGCTTCGACACGCCCGAGACCAGGCCGGCCCGCCTGCAAGGCTGGCATCGCGCCTTCAGCATCTATTCCGAGCACTATCGCGGCACGCCGCAGAAACCCGGCCTGATCCTCGGGCTGCTGCCGGGCGGCGCCTGCCGGGGTCTCGCCCATCGCCTCCCCGCCAAGTCGTACGACGAGGTCCGCGCGTATCTCCGGGTTCGCGAGATCGACAATGACGGCGTCTACGAAGAGACGGTCCGGCCGATCCACCTCGACGACGGCCGCACCGTCGAGGCGCTGGTCTACCTCGCCGATCGCACGCACCGGCAGTTCGCCGGCAAGCTGCCGGCCGCGAAGGCGCTACGCCTCATCCGCCAGGGCCACGGCGCCACCGGCAGCAACCTCGACTACGTGTTGAACACCGTCGCCCATATGGGCGAGCTCGGCCTGCGCGATCGCCCGCTCGAAGAGTTGGCGAGACGCGCAGCCGGGAAGAGCGGCTAGCGGCGCGCCACAGCGGTCGCGAACACCGACTTGACGACGAAGCCCAGCTCGTCGCGCGCCTGGTCCACCGACAGGCCGAGCCGCTGGCGCAGCACGACCCAGCTTTCGGGAGCGATGGCGAGCGCCAGCGCCGTCAACGCCCGCTGCCGCGACTCCGGCGGCAGGGCGCCGAGCTCCGGGGCGAAGGCCTGCGCGAGGTTGGCGCTGTTGGCGCTGTAGACCTGCGAAACCATGTCCGCCGCCTCGGGCGAACGGCGCTGCAGCGTCTCGACGAACGTCCACATCGGGCGAAGCTGCTCGTAGCGGTCGGCGCACTTGTTGATCAGCGCGGCGACGCGCTCCTCGACCGGGCCGGACGCCGCCAGCTCGGGCGCCTCGCCGACAAGGGCCGCCAGGACCCGTCCGAGGACGGCGACATAGAGCTCGGCGGTATCGGCGAAGTGCTGGAACACAGTGCGCGCAGAGACGCCGGCCATCTGGGCGATATCGCGCACGATCGGGGCGACCTGGCCGGCGGTGGCAAGGGCGAGGGCCGACGCGACGATGGCTTCACGGGTCCGCGCGACGCGATCGACGCGACCGGTCGGCAGATTCGGCTTCGATTGCAGGGCTTGACCGTCCATGCACTGACTCCCCGGGCGATTGGCGGCCGCTGACCGGCCAGCCTTCCTCAACTTCGACTGCAAATCACTCTGTATGAAGCTACTACTGCGCTTCCATTGCAAGACCTGCAAGGCACTATAAAAGCACGCTCGCGTAAGCCACTTGTAAGCCCGACGGTGTCCCAGATGTCTGAAAAACTCCTCGCCCCCGCCTCCCTCGCTGCGCAAGCCATGGGCTGGGTCGACCCGGTGACCAAGGCCGTCGTGCCGCCGATTCACATGGCCAGCACTTACCTCCGCGACGAGGACAACGGATACCGTTCCGGCCGCATCTATGCCCGGGCCGACAACCCGACCTTCGACCAGGCCGAGGCGACCCTGGCCGCCCTCGAAGGAGGCGCCAAGGCCCTGGTCTTCTCCTCCGGCATGAGCGCCGCGACCGCCTGTTTCCTCGCCCTCTCGCCCGGCGACCACGTGGTCGTGCCCAAGGTCATGTACTGGTCGCTGCGCAACTGGCTGCTGACCTTCGCCACGCATTGGGGCCTCGTGGTCGAGTTCGTGGACGGCGACAGGACCGACGCCTTCGCAGCAGCCGTGAAGCCCGGCAGGACCAAGCTGGTGTGGCTGGAAACCCCCGCCAACCCGACCTGGGCCGTCAGCGACATCGCAGCCATTGCCGAGATCGCCCACAAGGCCGGCGCGCTGCTCGGCGTCGACTCCACCGTCGCCACGCCGGTGCTGACGCGGCCGATCGAGCACGGCGCCGACATCGTCATGCACTCGGCGACCAAGTACCTCAACGGCCACTCCGACATCATCGCCGGCGCCCTGGTCGGCGCGCGCGACGATGCGCACTGGGCGAAGCTCCGCGCCATCCGCGCGCAGCTCGGCACGATCCTCGGCCAGACCGAGGCCTGGCTGCTGATGCGCGGCATGCGCACGCTCTATCCGCGCGTCGCCTGGGCGTGCCGCTCGGCTCAGACGCTGGCCGAGAGGTTCGCCGCCCATCCTATGGTGGCCGAGGTGCTCTATCCCGGCCTGCCCTCCTTTGCAGGCCACGCCGCGGCGGCGCGCCAGATGACGGGCGGCTTCGGCGGCATGCTGTCGGTGCGCGTGAAGGGCGGCGAGCGCGCCGCGATCGCAACGGCAGCGCGCGTCGAGCTGTGGAAGCGCGCCACGTCGCTGGGCGGCGTCGAGAGCCTGATCGAGCACCGCGCCAGCATCGAAGGTGCCGGCACGCCCTGCCCGCCCGACCTGCTGCGCCTGTCGGTCGGCGTGGAGGAAGCGGGCGACCTGTTCGATGATCTCGACCAGGCACTGAAGCGCGCCCACAACGCCTGAGGCGAAGCTAGCGCCGTCGCGTTGCCTTCAGCGAGACCGCGAGCGGCAGCCACGGCCTGTCGGGCCAGTGCCAGTCGCCGTCGTCACGTTTCTCCAGGACCTTGAACATCCGCCACGGCAGGCTGGCGTGCTCGTGCAGCCAGTCGAGCGACAAGCCGGCATCGATCAAGCCGGTGACGATGTCCGACAGCGGGTGCAGCCACCCGACATTGGTCGCATTCTCGAGCCGTGCGGTGGGGTCGGCATAGTCGTTGGGATCGGTGTACTTGAGCGGCTGCCGTTCGAGGTACGGCGAGAACCAGCCGGGCCGGCCGTCGGGCTCCGGGGCGAAATCGTCGAAGATGTAGGCCGTCGGATGCGCGTCGGCGTAGTAGAGCCGTCCGCCGGGCTTCAGGAACTGCGCCACGATCTCGGCCCAGCGCCGGATGTCGGGCAGCCAGCAAGTGGCGCCCCAGCTCACATAGACGAGGTCGAAGGCGGCGGGCTCGGCGATCGCCTGCGGCGCGTCGTAGAGATCGGCGCAGACGAAACGCGCCCGGTCGGCAAGACCCAGCTCCCGCGCCAGCGCGTTGGCCGCCGTGATCGCGGCCGGTGAAAAATCGAGGCCGACCACGCTCGCGCCGCGCTGCGCGAGGGCCAGCGTGTCGGCGCCGAAATGGCACTGCAGGTGGAGCACCCGCAGCCCGTCGACGGAGCCGAGCTCGGCTTCCTCGACCGCGTTCAGCTGGCCCCTGCCGGCGCGCAGCGGGGCGAGGTCGTAGCCCGGCGCCTTGAGGTGGATGCCGACGCGCTCGTCCCAGCTCGCGCGATTGAGCTCGCGCCAGCCCTCCGAATCGCGGCTGGTGTTGCCGCTCACGACACGGCGAGCGGCGCGCCCGTCAGCCGGCGATAGGCTTCGAGATAGCGCTTGCTCGTGGCCTCGACGACCTCGGGCGGCAGCTTGGGCGGCGGCGCCTCGCCGTTCCAGCGGCCGGCATGGCGTTCGACGTCGAGCCAGTCGCGCAGCGGCTGCTTGTCGAAGCTGGGCTGGCCCCTGCCCTCGGCATAGCCGTCGAGCGGCCAGAAGCGCGAGGAGTCCGGCGTCATCACCTCGTCGATCAGCAAGATCTCGCCCGCCTTGGTGCGGCCGAACTCGAACTTGGTGTCGGCGATGATGATGCCCTGCTTCAAGGCCACGTCGCGGCCCCTCGTGTAGACCAGGCGCGTCAGGCTCTCGAGCTCAGCCGTGACGTCGGCGCCCAGCACCTTCTGCATCTGCCCGATGGTGATGTTCTCGTCGTGGCCGCTCTCGGCCTTGGTCGCGGGACTGAAGATCGGCGGATCGAGTCGGCCGCTCTCCTTGAGGCCCGCCGGCAGCGTCTCGCCGGCCAGGGTGCCGGCCTTGGCATATTCGCGCCAGGCGGAGCCCGTGATGTAGCCGCGCACGACGCACTCGATCGGGAACACCGTACCGCGCCGGCACAGCATGGCACGGCCGGCGATCTCGGCGCGGTGCGGCTTGAGCGCCGGCACCGCCGCCGCGATCTCGTCGGCATCGGCCGAGATCATATGGTGCTTGACCACGTCGCCCAGCTGCCGGAACCACCAGGCGCTGACTTGGGTCAGCACGGCGCCCTTCTGCGGGATCGGCTCGGCCATCACCACGTCGTAGGCGCTCACCCGGTCGGTGGCGACCAGCAGCAGCCGGTCGCCGTCCACGGCATAGACATCGCGCACCTTGCCGCGCGCGATCCGCTCGAGCGGCAGGTCGCTCGTGGTCATCAACACCATTGATCTCAGCCTTCCTTGCGCAGTTCCTCGAACACTTCCTTGGCCACGATCAGCGCCTCGCGCACCGACGGAAGGCCGATATAGCCGCAAAGGTGCATCAGCGCTTCCGACAATTCATCCTCAGTCCAGCCCTGGCGGCGGGCCATGCGGAGATGGATGGCAAGCTCGGGCCAGCGCGCCTGGGCGGTGTCGGAAATGACGCAGATCAGCGTCTTGGTCTTGAGGTCGAGCCCCGGCCGCGACCACAGCATGCCGAACACGGCCTCGCGGGCGTAGTCGCCGAATTTCTTCATGATCGGGTCGTCGTAGACCGACTCGTTCATGGCGGCGGCGTACTTCTCGCCCATCAGCTTGCTGCGAAGCTCGCTGCCCTTCTTGTAGTTCTCGCTCTCGGCCATCGTTTCCTCCGATCGTCACATTTTGGGGACTGCAGCGTTCCGCAATTCGCGGGTAGGATCAATCGTTCGAGAGGGGGAGAGGCAGATTACCAGTACGACGGCCAGCGATGCGCCAGCGCCCCGCAAGCGCACGGCCGCGCTCACCATGGCGGCGCTCGGCGTGGTGTTCGGCGACATCGGCACCAGCCCGCTCTACACGATCGAGCAGTGCTTCAGCGACTTCACCGGGCTGCAGCCGACGCCGCACAACGTGCTCGGCATCCTCTCCCTGATCACCTGGGCGCTGATCGTCGTCGTGACGCTGAAATACGTCGTCGTGGTGATGCGCGCCGACAACGACGGCGAGGGTGGCGTGCTCGCGTTGATGGCGCTGGTCTCGCGCCAGGCCGGCGTCTCGGAGCGCAGCCGGAACACCTTCCTGGTGATCGGCATGATCGGCGCTGCGCTGTTCTACGGCGATTGCCTGCTGACCCCCGCGATCTCGGTGCTGAGCGCGGTCGACGGCATCAGCGTGGCCACGCCCGAGTTCGCGCGCTTCGTCCTGCCGATCGCGGTCGTGGTCATCGTCTGCCTGTTCGCCATGCAGCGCGTCGGCACGGCGAGCGTCGGGCGCCTGTTCGGCCCCGTCATGCTGCTGTGGTTCGTCGTCCTGATCGTGCTGGGCGCCCACCAGATCATCGCCCGTCCCGAGGTGCTGGCCGCGCTGTCGCCGCACTACGCGGCGCGTTTCGCCATCACCCACCCGTTCGTCACCTTCGTCGCGCTGGGCGCGGTGACGCTCGCCTTCACCGGCGCCGAGGCGCTCTACGCCGACATGGGCCATTTCGGCCGCGACCCGATCCGGCGGGCCTGGCTCGGCCTCGTGCTGCCGGCTCTGCTGGTCAACTACTACGGCCAGGGCGCGCTGCTGCTCGCCGATCCGGCCGCCATCGACAACACCTTCTTCCGCCTCGCCCCGCATTGGGCGCTCTACCCGCTGGTCGCCCTGGCGACGATGGCCACCATCATCGCCTCGCAGGCCACGATCTCGGGTGCCTTTTCGATGGCGCAGCAGGCCGCCCTGCTCGGCATCAGCTCGCGTCTGCGCGTCCTGCATACGTCGGCGAGCGAGTTCGGCCAGATCTACGTGCCCGCGGTCAACTGGATGATGCTGGCCGGCGTCGTCCTGATCATGTTGGAGTTCAAGACCTCCGACGCGTTGGCGGCCGCCTACGGCATCGCCGTCACCGGCACGATGCTGATGACGACCCTGCTCGTGTTCTCGCTGGCACTGCGCGGCTGGAAGTGGGGCTGGCCGGCGGTGGTCCTGGTGATGGGCGGCTTCCTCGTCATCGACATCGCCCTGTTCTCCGCCAACATGCTCAAGTTCCTCGACGGCGGCTGGATGCCGCTCGCCATCGCCACCGGCATCCTCGCGACCATGTGGGCGTGGCGTCGCGGTCGCAAGGCCGCCGCCGACGGCGAGGCGGCCCTGGCGACGCCTCTCCAGCAGCTGGTCGACGGCATAGCTCCGGGGCGCGTGCACCGAGCGACAGGCACGGCCGTCTACCTCACGAGCCAGAAGCAGCAGGCACCGACCTCGCTGCGCGACAACCTGCGGTTCAACGAGGTCCTCCACCAGCATGTGGTCGTGCTGACCGTCGAGGTGTCCGGCGTGCCGTCGGTCGAGCCCAAGGAC
>SCVT01000530.1 GCA_004296815.1 Reyranella sp.
ACAACGTCGTGCAGGAACGCAATGGCGGCGCCCCCCGCTGCCGGCATGCTCTCGTAGGTGTCGAGGGCTTCGAGCTTGCTGGTGAAGCCGATGCGCGACGTGACGGTGATCGAGACAGCGGGGTGGAGATTGAGGATCAGCTCGTTGGCGCCGACGCAGACCTGCAGGATCTCGCATCCGACGAAGAAGCTCAGGTCCAGGCCGGGTGGGAGTCGATACATGGTGGGCTCGCTGCAACCGTCGCCAGCATCGTCAAACCGGCCGGCACGGTCGACCCGATATCGGCGCGACGACGGATCGAAGATGTTTCGATTGTAGCCCCGCTCGGAAGGCTACTTGTCGGGATCGAGCTCGGGATGCTCGCGGACGATCCGGAACACGAAGTCCCGCGTCAGGATCTGCAGGATGTTGCCCAGCGCCTCGATGAACTCTGCCTTCTCCGCCGGATCATCGAGCCGGCTGATCAGCGAATCGAGCCTGTTGATTCCCGGGTCCAGGGACAGGGCCGCCTCCAGAAGCCGCGCCGCCGTTTCCTTCTGCATCATGATCTCCGTCGGGACCGTCGGAAGAGAACAGCAAGAAACCCCGTCCAATGCTAGATCAGTCGACCATGACCTCACCCAACCCCGTCCTTCCCGTCGGCTATTCGGCCGTTCCGGCCGGCCATGTCGCCGCCGTCGTCACCTCGCTGGAAATGACGAGCCGCCCGCCGCCGCGGCCGGCGCGTCCCTTCCCGCCGGGGTTCGAGCTGCAGCCGCTCGATCGCACGGTCGGGACCTACCGCGACCTCTACCGCGCCGTCGGCACGGAATGGCTGTGGTTCTCGCGGCTGATCATACCGGACGACCGGCTGCGCGCGATCATCGAGGACCCCGAGGTCGAGATCTTCGCGCTGCGCGACCGCGGCCGCGACGCCGGCATCCTCGAGCTCGATTTCCGCGAGCCCGGGACCTGCGAGCTGGCGTTCTTCGGCCTGGCGCCTGCCGCGGTGGGCACGGGCGTGGGACGGACGCTGATGAACGAGGCGATCGCGCGCGCCTGGTCGAAACCCATCGCGCGGTTCTGGGTGCACACCTGCACGCTCGACCATCCTGCCGCGCTCGACTTCTACCGACGGTCCGGTTTCGAGCCCTATGCCTTCCAGGTCGAGGTGGCGCCCGATCCGCGCCTGACCGGCGCGATGCCACGCGACTGTTCGCGCCATATCCCGTTGCTGGCCTAGCGAAAGCCTGCCGGGTCTCGCACCGGGCGGCGCGAGCTACGGCCGGCCGATCTCCACCAGCGCGCGCTGCAGCGGCTCGCCCGAGACCTGCAGCCAGCTCGACTGCGTCGGGTGGTCGCCGAGATTGAGGATCAGGAAGATCGCGCCGGTGACGGCGATCGAGGAGAGGAAGAAGCTCACCATCACCGTCAGGTTGGCCGGCGCGAACAGCCCGAAGCTCAGGAACACCAGGAACAGCCAGAAGATCAGCACGAACAGGAACTGTGGCGGCACCGTCGTGCCCGGGTTCTCCCAGAGCAGCCAGCGCTCGGCGGAGATGCGGTCGACGATGGTGACCGCCTGCGCGGCGATCGCCGCCTGCCGCCGGTCGGCGACGCGTTCGGTGCTGCGGTCGGCCGCGGAGAGCGCGATCACCGAGCCCATCAGCGCATCGAGCAGGTCGGCGCTCTGCTGCGACGACGCCGCGGGACGGGCCGCGGCACTGGCCGCGTCACTGGCCACGTCGCGGGCGGACCGGGCCGGGAACAGCTCGTCGTTCTTGGTGCGGACATAGGCGAGCAGGTCGGCCCGCACCGGCCCGGCGCCCGGCCCGTAGGCCCGGAGCACGCGGTCGAGCTGGATCAGGTCGGAGCTCAGCTTGGTCACGATGCCGGCGTTGACCGAATAGGCGCTGTTGGCCGACGACAGCATGAGGGCCAGCACCAGCGAGGTGAGCGTCGCCACCACGGACGACGCCAGCTTGACCACCGACCCCGACTCCTTGCTGACGTGATGGGCCGGCAGGCGGCCGGCGATCCAGATGCCGAGCAGGCCGCCGCCGAACATCGCCGCCAGGGCGAGCAGGCATATGTAGACGTAGAAACTGTTCACCGGCCCGGGCCTTCCCTGCGAGGTGGGGGACGCTCCCCACCCTACACGGACGCCCAGGACTCAGCCGCTGTCCAATCCGTCAGCAGCGGGCCGTGCGCTGGCGGTAGCCGTCGTAGTACTGGCTGCCGCAAGGGACGTTCTGCTGGACGACGTCGTCGCGATAGCCGTTCTGGCCACGGTTCGTGACCGTCACGGTGGCCATGCCGGGGCGCGCCTGCTGGTTGGTGTACTGGTTGCCGTAGTAGTAGTTCGGCGCGGCCTGCCCGTAGCCATAGGCGGGCGCCGGCGCGTAGTAGCCGCTGTTGCCGTAGGCAACCGGCGCGGTCTGATAGCCCGGCTGATAGCCGCGCGGGGCGCCGTAGCTGTCGCCCTGGCACGCCGCCACAGTCACGCCGAGGCCCGCCACCAGTGCCAGCCTCATGAAGACGTTCGACATCCTTCTCTCCCTGCGATCGAGCGACCGCACCGTGGATCGTGCTGCCGGATTAAGGCGCCGCTCGGGCTTTTCTAGGGAATCGCAACGCACTGTCCCCAGCCGGGGTTGCCGACGCCAAGAGCCGGGGGGCAGATGACTTCGAACCGGCGCTGACCTAAAGAGCGGACATGACGGAGGGCCCGCTCGTCGAGGTGCGCATCCCGGCCTACAACCGGCCGGACCTGCTGCGCCGCGCGCTGGTCTCCCTGCAGAAGCAGACCCACCGGAACTGGCGCGCCGTCATCCTCGACGACGGCGATGCCGCCGCCACGCGCGCGGTCGTGGAGGCGATCGGCGATCCGCGCATCCTGCACCAGCCCAATCCGGTGCGGCGGGGTGCCGGCGCGAACATCTCGGTCGCCTTCTCTGGCGAGCCGCTGGCCGGCGGCGACTTCTTCTACGCCCTGGAAGACGACAATTGCGTCATGCCCTCCTTCATGGCGGACAATCTCGCGCTGCTCGCGGCCCACGATGTCGGCATCGTGGTCAACAACCAGTGGGTCGAGACGACTCCTGCGGATGCCGACCAGATGTCGCCCGTCCACCACATCTGGGTGACGATCGACTGCTTCACCGACGGGGTGTGGACGGCCGACGACTACAAGATCCCCTTCCTGTGGCGGCTGCCGCTGTCCAACAGCGCGGTCTTCTGGCGGCGCGGCTGCCGCTCCGACCTCGCCTGCGCCGACGTGACCGACGCGGGCATCCAGGAATGGGTGCGCTGCTTCCGGCTGGACGATCCGGTCTACTTCAACGAGACGCCGAACGGCTTCTGGCGGCCGGAGTCCGAGCACTTCATCTACAAGCCCAACCTGTGGACGTTCCTCCAGGAGCAGCGCATCCAGCAGATCATGCGCCGCCACGTCCTGGTGGCACTGATGGAACGCGGCGAGCTTTCGAAGGTGCTGTCGGAGAGATTCAAGACGCCGCTGCCGGAGCGCGAGAAGGGTTTGCTCAAGGCCTTCGGACGCTGGCCGGCCGCCTCGAGCTTCAGCCCGCTGCGGCGGCTCGACCTCCTCGCCAAGGGCCTCGCCGTGCGCTGGCTCGCGCCGGCGCCGCCGGCCGCCCTCGCCGAAGCCTTGAAGGTATGGCCTTCGTCTCAGGCGCCCAGCATCAGCGCATAGACGATGCCGGCGAGCGAGCTCGCCAGCAGGACGGAGACCATCCCGAACTTGAAGCGGAACACCGCGAGCGCGCAGGCGGCCACGAGGGCCACGGTCGCGATGTTCGCCGAGCCCAGCACCGGCAGGTCGAAGCTGGCGCCGAGGACGGAGACCGGCCGCAGCTCGGCGAACAGGACCTGCAGGCCGAACCAGACGGCGAGGTTCAGGATCACGCCCACCACCGCGGCGGTGATGGCCCCCAGCGCCGCCGACAGCGCCTTGTTGGCACGCAGTGCCTCGGCGAAGGGCGCGCCGAAGAAGATCCAGAGGAAGCAGGGCGTGAAGGTGACCCAGGTGGTGAGCAGCCCGCCCAAGGTGCCGGCGAGCAGCGGGTGCATCGCGCCCGGCTCGCGGAAGGCCGCGAGAAAGCCCACGAACTGCGTCACCATGATCAGCGGGCCGGGCGTGGACTCCGCCATGCCGAGCCCGTCGAGCATCTCGCCCGCGGTGACCCAGCCGTAATGGTCGACCGCCTGCTGCGCCACATAGGCCAGCACCGCGTAGGCGCCGCCGAAGGTGACGATGGCCATCGTGCTGAAGAAGGTAGCGATGTCGGTGAAGACGTTGCCCGGGCCGAACTGCAGGTAGAGCCAGCCGACCGGCACCAGCCAGAGCGCGAGGAAAACCGCACTGATCGTGAGCGACCAGCGGAGGTTGGGCCGCGCGTGCAGCGGAGTCTCCTCGCCTAGGAGCGACTCCGCATCGGCGAGCTGCTTGCCGCCTCCGGCGCCGTGGCCGCCGCCACCGAGGAACGGCGCCCAGCCCATCTTGCCGCCGGCGAAGCCCAACAGGCCCGCCGCGATGATGATCAGCGGGAACGGCGCGTCGTAGAAGAAGATCGCGACGAAGGCCGCCGCGGCGATGGCGCGCATCACGTTGTTCTTCAGCGCGCGCTTGCCGACCCGCAGCACCGCCTCGATCACGATCACCAGCACGGCGGCCTTGAGTCCGAAGAACAGGCCCTGCACCAAGGTGACCTTGCCGAGCAGCACGTAGATCCAGGAGAGCGCCATGATGGCAAGCAGGCCCGGCAGCACGAACAAAATGCCGGCAACCAGGCCGCCCGCGGTGCGATGCATCAGCCAGCCGATATAGGTGGCGAGCTGCTGCGCCTCGGGGCCGGGCAGCAGGGTGCAGTAGTTCAGCGCCTGCAGGAACCGCTGCTCGCCGATCCACTTCTTCTCCTCGACGATGATGCGATGCATCACCGCGATCTGGCCGGCCGGGCCTCCGAAGGAGAGTGCCGCGACGCGCGCCCAGACCTTCATCGCCTCGGAGAAGGGAACGCCGTGCTCTTTCATTTGTCGCCCTGCTTGCCGGAGAAGGAACTGTAGAGATCGTCGAGGATCGCGGCGCCGCGCTCGAGGCGCTGGTTGTCGTCGTCGTGCGCGGCGGCGATGCCCGCGATCAGGGTACGGATGCCCGCCGTCTCGTCGCGCCCATACTTGCCGTCCTTGAGGTCGATATCGTGAATGATCTCGGCGATGGCGCCGAGGGCGGCATCGTCGAGCCCGATCTCGGCCAGCAGCACCTCGAAGGTGCAGCGCTCGCCGCGATGGGTGAACTCGCCCTCGAACATGTCGAAGCGCAGCTCGCCGGCCAGGGCCGCGTAGCCCTTGCCGGGCACGAACTTGAAGCGCGCGTTGGCGTCGATGAAGCGGCGGATCAGCCAGGCCGAGGCGATGCGATCGACCTGCACGCCCTGGCGCGTCACCCAGACGCGACCCTGCAATCCGCCGACAGGTGTGACAGGCGTCGGCTCGTTCGGCTGTGCGTTCATGTCCGTCTCCTCAACCTGCAATCTGGCTTCGAGCCCCGACACGAGTCCCTCGGCGGGCTCGCGCCCGTCGGCGCCGAAGAAGTCGATCGTCACGATCTCGTCGAGCTGCTTGCGCAGCCGCGCGACGGGGCCGGCGAGATCGCCGTCGCCCGCGTCGCGCGCCGCCAGCTCGCGCGCCGCTGCCGCGACCTCGGCGTAGTCCTCGTCGCGGGCAGCGCTGAACAGCGCCTCGACCTCGCCGTCGCTCAGGCCATCGACCAGGACCGCCTCGCAGACGAAGCCCTCGCCGCCCAGCTCGGCGATCTCGCCGACCAGCCAGGCGAAGTCCTCGCGCGTCTCGGCATTGGCCGGCAGCGCGTAGACCGAGTTCTTCACCGTCACCGCGCCCAAGCCCTTCAGCCGCCGCCAGATCTTGACCCGCGCATAGGCGGGCTTGGCCGGCAGCTGGTGGA
>SCVT01000531.1 GCA_004296815.1 Reyranella sp.
CCCTGGACGCCTACCGTGCGGCGACCTGGTCGGCCGCCCGCCATTTCGGTCTGGTCGATCGCGGCCTGGTGGCACCCGGCCAGCGCGCCGACATCGTGCTGCTGGAGGAACTCGCCACCTGCAAAGTCCACTCCGTCATCTGCCGCGGCGCGCCCGTCACGCCGGACCGCTTCCGGGCGCGTCCCGACGTGCCGCTGGTCGGCCTCGACTCGGTGAAGCTGAAGCCCGTGACCGCTGCCACGTTCCATGTGCCGGCCGGTGCCGGTGCCGCGCCGCCGGTGATCGGCATCCGGCCCGGCCAGATCCTGACCGACCGGCTGTCGGCGGAGATCACCCGGCGCGACGGCGCGTTCGTCGCCGACACCGCCACCGACGTCCTCAAGGTCGCGGTGCTGGGCCGCCACAACGACCACGGCAATGTCGGGCGTGGCTTCGCCAAGGGGTTCGGCCTGCAGCGCGGCGCCATCGCCTCGTCGGTCGGCCACGACAGCCACAATATCTGCGTCATCGGCTGCAACGACGCCGACATGGCCGTCGCGGTGAACCGGCTGATCGAACTGCGCGGTGGCTTCGCGGCCGCCGCCGACAGTAAGGTCGTAGCCGAGCTGGCGTTGCCCATCGCCGGCCTGATGAGCGACCGGCCGTTCGAGGAGGTGGAGCAGGGGCTGCGCCGGCTGCGCGACGCGGTGCGCGGGCTCGGCACGCCGCTGCACGAGCCGTTCCTGCAGATGGCCTTCCTCGCCCTGCCGGTAATCCCGCATCTCCGCATCACCGACCGCGGGCTGGTCGACGTCGACCGCTTCGAGCTGGTCTGAGTCCGTTCACATGATCTTGAGGCCGTCTGACGGCCGCGTTCCGGCGGCGTTAGACTGCGGGCCAAGGAGACGCGCGATGAAGATCGGGCATGTCGTGGTGGCTGTGGCGGCGCTTGCGCTGCTCGGCGGCTGCCAGAGCATCACCTACCAGAAGGAAGGCGCCTCGCCGCAGCAGGTCGAGGCCGACACCAAGGCCTGCCAGGAGTACCAGCTGCGCCGCTGGATCGCGATGGGCGGCGACTATGTCGAGAACATGGACCGCGACGAGTTCGAGAAGCCCTGCATGGAAGAGCGCGGCTACAAGCAGGTCATGGTGCCGAGCCGCTACTACTGAGCGGCCCGGCCGTTAGCGAGCAGCCTAGCGGATCATCGCGCGGAGCTTGGACGACAGCAGGTCGGCCGCCAGCACCAAGACCAGGATCACGATCACGCAGGCGGCCGTGTCCTCGTAGGCGAAGAGCTTCATCGAGCTGATCAGCTCGAAGCCGATGCCGCCCGCGCCCACCATGCCCAGCACCGTCGAGACGCGGATATTGGTCTCGAAGCGGTAGAGCACGACGCCGATCCAGGCCGGCAGCACCTGCGGCAGCACGCCGAACACGATGCGCTGCAACGTGCCGGCGCCCGCGGCGCGCAACGCGTCGAGTGGGCCCTCGTCGATCTCCTCGATGGCTTCCGCGAAGAACTTGCCCAGCATTCCGGCGCCATGGAGCGCGATGGCCAGCACGCCCGCGAAGGGGCCGAGGCCCACGGCCGCGACGAAGATCAGCGCCAGGATGATCTCGTTGATGCCGCGCATCACGTTCAGCACCTGGCGCAGCCCGTGGAACACCCAGGCATAGGGCGAGAGGTTGCGCGCGGCGAAGAAGCAGACGGGAAGCGCCAGCACGATGCCGAGCAGCGTGCCCCACAGCGCGATCTGCACCGTCTCGATGGCCGGCTGCACCAGCTTCTGCATGAAGGCGAAGTTGGGCGGCAGCATGCGGCCCACGAAGTCGCCGATCCAGGGCAGGCCGTCGACGAAGCCCGAGATGCTGAGCCGTGTGCCGATTGCCGACCACCAGAGCACGGCGAGCGCCGCGCCGAGGATCGGGACCAGGATCCACCAGCCGAGCGGGCCGCGCGGCTTGTTGACGACGAACTGCAGGGTGCCGATCGACATCAGGCCCTCCCTTCCTGTGACTCGGTGGCCGCGGCGGCGATGACGGCGTCGGCCGCGGCACGCCGGCGCTCGGTGAGGCGCTGGGCGGCGTCGAGCACGTTGGGATCGTCGAGGCCGGGATAGATGCTGCGGATCACCTCGCCGGTCACGCCCGACGGCGCGCCGTCGTAGACGATGCGGCCGGCGGAGAGGCCAACGACGCGCTCGGCGAACTCCAGCGCATAGTCGATCTGGTGGAGGTTGCAGAGGACGGCGATGTTGGAGTCCTTGCAGCTCTTCTTGAGGTAGGTGAGCACGGTGCGCGAGGTCTTCGGATCGAGGCTCGCGACCGGCTCGTCGGCCAGCATGAACTTGGGCTGCTGGGCCAGTGCCCGGGCGATGCCCACCCGCTGCTGCTCGCCGCCTGAGAGCGCATCGGCGCGGCTGCGCGCCTTGTGGCTCATCGCCACCTGCTCGAGACAGTGCAACGCGATCTTCACGTCGGCCTCGGGGAAGAGCTGCAGCGAACTCAGGATCGGCGAAAGATCGGCCATGCGGCCGACCAGCACGTTCTTCAGCACGCTGAGGCGCTTCACGAGGTTGTGCTGCTGGAAGATCATGGCGACGTTGCGCCGGAGCAGGCGCAGGTCGCGGCGGTTCGACGAGAGCGAGGTGCCGTCGACCAGGATATCGCCGGCCGAGGGCTCGATCAGTCGGTTGATGCAGCGCAGAAGCGTCGACTTGCCGGCGCCCGACGGCCCCAGTACGACGACGAACTCGCCGGGGCGGATCGACAGGCTGACGTCGCACAGTGCCTGGTGGTCGCCGTAGGACTTCGCCAGTCCGCGGATCTCGATCATGGGTCGATCTCCGTCGGTGTTACTTCTGCTTCTTCAGGTCGATGTTCGCGAGCTTCGCGGTCTCGCGCACGACGTCGTAGGCCTGGTCGTTGGTTTCCTTGAAGCCGTTCAGCTTGCCCTGGTCGGACCAGTTGAGGTCCTTGATGGCCAGGAACGCGGCCTTCACCTTGGCCTTCATCTCGGGCGACAGGTCCTTGCGCCACACCATGGGCGACTCGGGGATCGGCGCCGATTCCCACACGACCTGGATCTGGTCGGCCTTGATGTGTCCCTTGGCGATCGCGGCATCGAGGATGCGGTCGGCGATGGTGGCGGCGTCGACCTTGCCGTTGGCGACGGCCAGCGCGTTGGCGTCGTGCGCGCCGGTGAAGATCACCGTCTTGAAGTCGCGCTTGGGCTCGATGCCGGCCTTGAGCAGGCCCGCGAGCGGGAAGGCGTAGCCCGAGGTCGAGGCGGGATCGACGAAGGCGAAGTTCTTGCCCTTGAGGTCGTCGAGCTTGGTGATGCCGCTCGACTTCAGGGCGATGATCTTGGAGTGGTAGTAGGTGCGGCCGGCCTTGGCGGTCTCGGCGATGGCGAAGGCCTCGACCGGGGTCACGGTCGTCGCCAGCACGTAGGAGAACGGCCCGAGATAGGCGATGTCGAGATGCTTGGCGCGCAGCGCCTCGATGACGCCGTTGTAGTCGGTTGCGACGAAGCCCTGCACCTTCATGCCGGAGTTCTTCTCGACGGCGTCGAGGATGTCCTTGCTCTGCGCCAGCATCGCGCGCGAATCCTCGGAGGGGATCAGCCCGACCTTGAGGACCTGCTGGGCCTGCGCGGCCGTCGAGGCCGCCACCATCGATCCCAACGCTACCAACCCGAAATCGCGACGAGTCATCCTGGTCATTGTTTCCTCCTTGTTTTCTTCTCTTTGCTAGGCGGCCATTTCGGCCAACAGCGCCTCCCGGCGTCCGATGAAGTTGCGTCCACGGTCGCCCGCCAGCGCGTCGTCGACCAGGCGCGCCCAGTCGCGGGCGGCGATGCCGTGGTCGGTGGCGTCGGGCGAGATGCCGAGCTCCCTGAGGAAGGCTTCGAGCCGCGCCGCCCCCGCTGCCAGGTCGGCGCCGAAGATGCGGCGCAGCGAGGCGTCGCAGGCGGGATCGCAGCCCGCGACCGCGCGCATCACCATGGGCAGGCTGAACGAGCAGGCGATGCCGTGCGGCACGCCGTGGTG
>SCVT01000532.1 GCA_004296815.1 Reyranella sp.
CAAGACGAACGATCAGCCCTTGATCCGCGCGCCGCTCGGGTCGTAAGGCGCCTTCAGCGACACCTTGGCCTTGAGGCGCGTGCCGGCGAGGTCGACCTCGAAGCGGCCGGCCTCGAGCCAGGCCGCGTCGATCGCGGCACCATCCGCGCGCTTCACGTAGCCCAGGCCCACCGACGCACCGACCGAGTGGCCATAGGCGGCCGAGGTGAGATCGCCGACCGGCTTGCCGTCGCGCAACAGGGCCTCGCCGCCCCACAGGAGCGGCTCCTTGTCGGCGAGCACGATCGAGACCATGCGCCGGGTGAGCGGCTTGGCCCGCGCATCGACCAGCGCCTGGCGGCCGATGAAACCGCCCGGCTTGTCGAGCTTCACGGCCCAGAAGAGGCCGGCCTGTATCGGATTGTCGTCCGGAGTGAGCTCGCGGCCCCAGGCGCGATAGCCCTTCTCGATGCGCAGCCCCTCTATCGCGTAGTAGCCCGCATCGCGCAGGCCGAACGCAGCGCCGGCCTCGTGCAGGACGTCGAACACGGTCGCGGCGAACTCGACCGGCACGTAGAGCTCCCAGCCGAGCTCGCCCATGTAGGTGCGACGCGAGGCCAGCACGGTGGCAAAGCCGATGCCGACCTCGCGGATGGTTCCGAATGGGAAGGCCTCGTTGGAGAAATCGGCCTTGCTCACGGCCTTCAGCAGTTCGCGGCTGTTCGGGCCCATCACCGACAGCACGGTCCAGGCGCCAGTGACGTCGGTCAGGGTGAAGTGCAGGTCCTGCGGCACGTGGCGGCCGATCCAGTCGGCATCGCGCGTCACCTGCGAGGAGCCGGTGATCACCATGAACTTGTCGCGCGCGAGACGCGCCAGCGTCAGGTCGCTCTCGAAGGTGCCGCGCTCGTTCAGCAGGCCGGTATAGACCGTACGGCCGACCGGCACGTCGATGTCGTTGGCGCAGAGGAGCTGCAGGCCCTTCACCGCGTCGCGGCCCTGCACCAGGAACTTGCCGAACGAGGTCTCGTCGACCACCGAGACGGTCTCGCGCGTGGCCTTGTGCTCGGCGGCGACGGCATCGAACCAGGCGCCGCGACCCCAGGCATATTGCATGTCCGGCGTCTTGCCGATGCCGGCGAACCAGTTGGGCCGGTCCCATCCCATCTTGTTGCCGAACCAGGCACCGCGCGCCTTGAGGCGGTCGTAGAGCGGCGAACGGCGGAACGGCCGGCCGCTCTCCTGCTCGCGCTGCGGCCACGGCATCTTGTAGTGCAGGCCGAGCGTCTCGGCGACGCGCGCCTTCAGCCAGGTGTCGTTGCCGTGGAAGTTGGCGAAGCGGCGGATATCGACGGGCCACAGGTCGAGCGTCGGCTCACCCGCCACGATCCATTCGGCGAGCGCCATGCCGGCGCCGCCCGAGCTCGCGATGCCCATCGAGTTGAAGCCCGCGCCGACAAAGAAGCCCTTCACCTGCGGCGCCTCGCCCATGATGTAGTTGAGGTCGGGCGTGAAGCACTCCGGCCCGTTCATGAAGGTCTTGATGCCGGTCTTCTCCAGCGACGGCACGCGGATCAGCGCGTTGTCCATCAGGATCTGGAACTGGTCCCAATCGTCCGGCAGCATGCCGAACTCGAAATCGTCGGGGATGACGTCCTTGTCCCACGGCTTGGCTTCGGGCTCGAAACCGCCCATCAGCAGGCCGCCGACCTCCTCCTTGAAGTAGATGTAGCCGTCGGGATCGCGCATCACCGGCAGGTCGCGCGGCACGCCCTCCATCTTCTCGGTGACGATGTACATGTGCTCGCAGGAATAGAGCGGCACGGTGACGCCGATCGTGCGCGCAAGCTGGCGGGTCCATTGGCCGCCGCAGTTGACGACGATCTCGGCCTTGATCGGTCCCTGGCTCGTCTGCACGCCGGTGACGCGCTTGCCGGTCGGCCCATCCTCGGTGTCGATCGAGGTGACGCGTGTCTTCTCGAAGATACGGACCCCGCCGTTGCGCGCGCCCTTGGCCAGCGCCTGCGTGATGTCGGCGGGATTGGCCTTGCCGTCGCCCGGCAGCCACACGGCGCCGACCAGGTCGTCGGTGCGCATGATGGGATACTTGTCGCCCGCCTGCTTGGGCGTCAGCTCCTCGCACGCCACGCCCTGCGCGTTGGCCATCGCGGCGTTGCGGCGGAGATAGGTCATGCGCTCCTCGGTGCGCGCGACCGAGAGCGACCCGCACTGCTTCCAGCCGGTGGCGAGGCCGGTCTCGGCCTCGAGCTTGCCGTAGAGCTCGGTCGAATAGCGGATGAGCTTGGTCAGGTTCTGGAAGCCGCGCAGCTGGCCCACGAGACCGGCCGCATGCCAGGTCGTGCCGCCGCTGAGACGCCCCTGCTCCAGCAGCACGACGTCCTTCCAGCCGTGCTTGGTGAGGTGATAGGCCGTCGAGCATCCCATGATGCCGCCACCGACGATGACGACACGAGCCTGGGTCGGAAAATTGTCGGCCATCAGAGTCGCCCCGCCACGGCCGCCTCGTACATCTGCCGCATCTCGGGAACGCCCACCTTGATCGGGTTGCCACCGGCCGTCGGGTCGACCGCGGCCATCGCGGAGAACTTGTCGAGATGTTCGATCTTCACGCCGAGCTCGGCCAGTGTGTGCGGGATACCGACCTCGCGCCGGAGATCGAGCGTCCACTGCATGAATCCATCGAAGGTCGGGGTGCGCAGATTGAGCCAGCGCGCCAGCCGCACGACCTTCTCCTCAATGGCCGAGCGGTTGAACTTCACCACGTAAGGCATGGCCACAGCGTTGGTCAGCCCGTGGTGCGTGTCGAGCACGGCGCCGACCGGGTGCGAGAGCGAATGGATGGCGCCCAGCCCTTTCTGGAAGGCCGTGGAGCCCATCTGCGAGGCCGCCAGCATGTGCCCGCGAGCCTCGAGGTCGCGCCCGTCCTTCACGGCGCGCGCCAGGTTCTCCTTCACAAGCCGCATGCCCTCGACGGCGATGCCCTCGGCATAAGGGTGATAGCCCGGCGCGCAGTAGGCCTCGAAGCAGTGGATGAAGGCGTCCATTCCGGTGCCGGCCGTGAGCTTGGCCGGCAAGCCGACGGTCAGCTCGGGATCGGCGATCACGATCTGCGGCATCATCTTCGGGTGGAAGATGACCTTCTTGGTGTGCGTCTTCTCGTCGGTGATGACCGAGGCGCGACCGGTCTCCGAGCCGGTGCCGGCCGTGGTCGGTACGGCGATCGAAGGATAGATGCCGGCAGGGTTCGCGCGGGTCCACCAGTCGCCGATATCCTCGAAATCCCACATCGGCCGCGTCTGGCCTGCCATGAAGGCGATCGCCTTGGCTGCGTCCAACCCGGACCCACCGCCCCAGCCGATGACACCGTCATGCTTGCCGGCACGCAGCACGCGGATGCCCGCCTCGACATTGGCGGCGACGGGATTGGGCTTCACGTCGCTGAACAGCGCCACCTCGATGCCCGACTTGCGCAGGTTCACCAGCGCATCGGAGATCATCGGCAGCCTGGCAAGGCCGGGGTCGGTGACCAGCAACGGTCGCCTGAGTCCCACCGCCTTGCAGGCGTCGGGCAGTTCCTTGATGCGGCCGGCGCCGAAGCGGATCGAGGTCGGGTAGTTCCAGTTGCCGACGAGAGGCATCACACCAGTTCCATGTAACGATCGAGTTCCCATTCCGTGATGGCCTTGCGGAACTCCCGTTCTTCCCACTCACGTGTTGCAGAATAGTGATCGACGAAGGCGTCGCCGAACAGGCTGCGCGCCGGCTTCGACTCCTTCAGCCGTCCGGCCGCCTCCATGAGCGTACGCGGCAGCTGCGACTTCACCGGATGCTTCAGGGCATAGGAATTGCCCTTGATCGGCTCGCCCGGCTCGATCTTGTTCTCGATCCCCCAGAGGCCCGCGCCGACCGCGGCGGCCAGCGCCAGGTAGGGGTTGGCGTCGGCGGCGGCGACCCGGTACTCGACGCGGGTCGATTTGGCCGACCCCGGGATCACGCGGAGCGCCGTGGTGCGGTTCTCGACGCCCCAGGTCGCATCCGTCGGCGCCCAGAAGCCCGGGATGAGGCGGCGGTACGAATTCACTGTCGAGGCGACCATCGCCAGCGTCTCCGGCATCAGCGCCCGCTGGCCGCCGACGAAATGGCGCATCGTCGTGCTCATGCGATGCGGCGCCTTCTCATCGAAGAAAACCGGCTTGCCGCCCTTCCACAGCGACATGTGCATGTGGCCGCCGCAGCCCGGCCAGTCCTTGGACCATTTGGCCATGAAGGTGGCGAGCCAGCCGCGCTTCTGCGCCAGCACCTTGGTGAAGAGCTTGAAGAGCGCGGCCTTGTCGGTCGCCGGCAGCGCATCGTCGACCCTCAGCGCCGCCTCGAGCACGCCCGCACCCGTCTCGGTGTGCAGCCCCTCGATTCCCATGTCCATCGCCTCGCACATGGCGAGCAGGTCGCGATACCAATCGCTCAGCACCGAATTGCGCAGCACCGAGTATCCGAAGAATCCGGGCGAGATCGATTTCAGGTTCCGGTAGCCCTTCTCGCGGATCGACTCGGGCGTCTCGGCGAAGACGAAAAACTCGTACTCGAAGCCCACCTTGACCTCGAAACCGAGCTTTGCCGCGCGCGCCAGCACACGGCGCAGCACGGCGCGCGGGCAGATCTCCTCGGCCTTGTCGACGAACTCGCAGAGGAACATCAGGTTGCCCGGCTCCGTCGCGATCTCGCGGCAGGTCTCGGGCAGGATGCGGACGTTGGCGTCGGGGTAGCCGGAATGCCAGCCGGTGTAAGTGACGTTGTCGTAGAGCTGGTCGTTCATGTCCCAGCCCAGCACCACGTCGCAGAAGCCGAAACCGCCCTCGAGGGCGGAATGGAACTTGTCGATGTGGATGTACTTGCCGCGCAGGATGCCGTCGATGTCATGCACCCCGACCTTCACATGCGTGAGGCCGCGTTCCTTGACGATCCTGCGCGCATCGGCAGCCGTCTTGACCTGGCGCGGTTCCATTCAAGTCCCCCAGAGAAATCCAGAGTCCGAGTTTGGCAGAGCCCGATCTATCTCGACAGGATGAAATCGACGGGCCAGGTCACGAACTGGGGGAAGATGGTCAGGATCGCGGTGAAGGCCATCATGATCAGGAAGAAGGGGATCACCTTCCAGGCCACGTAGGTCTGGGAATCGCCGGTGATGTTCTGGATCACGAACAGGTTGAAGGCGACCGGCGGGCTGATCTGGGCCATCTCGATGGTCAGGATCAGGAAGATGCCGAACCACAGCTTGTCGAAGCCCGCCGCCAGCACGACCGGCAGCACGATCGGCAAGGTCAGCACGATCATGGAGAAGCCTTCCAGCACCGTCCCGAGCAGGATGTAGAAGAGCATCAGGAACATGATC
>SCVT01000533.1 GCA_004296815.1 Reyranella sp.
ACCGTATTGTCAATCGTACAATTCCTAGTAGACGGAAACAGCCGAAGCTGGCAAAATGCCAGCACTATGGATGCACCCCGCAAGCTCTTGGTCGATACGCTGGCTCGCCGGTCAGATCTCGACCTGAAGAACCTGTCGCTGGCCATCGGCCGCAACCACGCCTACCTCCAGCAATATCTGATGCGCGGCTCGCCGCGCGAGCTGCCGGAGTCGGCACGCCACGGCCTCGCTCCGCTGCTGGGCGTGTCACCGGACGATCTGCGGTCGAGCTCCCCGCCGGGCGGCCGGCTTGAGGGCGACGTGCGCAGCGCCGGCCCTCTGCGCGGAGCTGATCGCGCCGACTTGCCGGTCTATGCATCGGCCGAAGGCGGCGGCGGCGCCATCATCATTACCAGCGAGCCGATCGACTACGTGCGCCGCCCCGAGCCCCTGTTGTCGGTGCGCGACGGCTACGGCTGCTACGTCATTGGCGACAGCATGAGCCCCGCCTACGAGCAGGGCGACCTCCTGCTGGTCCATCCCGGCCGCCCGGTGCGTCCAGGCGACGACTGCGTCTTCGTCCGCGACCAGGGTGATGGCACCCAGCAGGCGCTTGTGAAGCGCTTGCTGCGCAGCACGACGGAGAAGTGGCGCGTCCGCCAGTTCAACCCGGCCAAGGACTTCGACCTCGACC
Organism: Reyranella sp.; assembly: GCA_004296815.1. GTDB lineage: Bacteria > Pseudomonadota > Alphaproteobacteria > Reyranellales > Reyranellaceae > Reyranella. Next base: position 674 of record SCVT01000533.1, read on the forward strand.
GCAGCCAGTGGCAGAAAGTCCAGCTCATCGTCGGCAAGTACTCGCGCTAGCCGGGCTTGACCGACCATAGGATTGTATCCTATATTCCCTATCGCCCAGGGCGGAGGGATCATGGAGACAGCCTATTATCTGATCGTCGAACGGGAAGTCGGCGGTCGCCGGCTGCGCCTGCTGGATGACTACGCGACCGCCGACCGATTGATCGGCGATGCCGCGGACTACGAAGCCGGCGAGTTCTCAGGAGATTGGGTCGGCGGCCTGCAACTCGTCTTCGATGCGTCAGGCCGACTTGCCGCCGCCTCCAGGATCGAAGATCTCGGCTCTCTGGTACGCGCCGAACTTGCAGCCCGCACGGACTGGAAACGCTCGCAGGCGCGCCGGGAACGCTGGGCGTCGAGCTGAGCCCGCGCTAGGAAGCAATCATGCGGACGATCATTGTGGGCGGCGGCATCATGGGGCTCAGCACGGCCTGGGGCCTTGCCCGCCAAGGTCATGAGGTCGAGCTGTTCGAGCAGGGCGCCCTGCCCAACCCACTCGCCTCGTCGATGGACGAACACCGGCTGATTCGCCACCCCTACGGTGAGCACCGGGGTTATGCCCGCATGATCGACGACGCCTATCGCGCCTGGGATCTGCTGTGGGCCGATCTCGGCCAGCGCCTGTATGCATCGACCGGTACCTTGGCGTTGAACGGTAACGGTGCGGACTGGGCGGAGCGATCGGCAGCGACATTGGCGAGCATCGGCAAGCCGATGGCGGAAATCCCGGTCGACGAATTGCCGAGCCGTTTTCCCCTGATGGACACGAAGGGGGTCGAGCGTGCTTTCTGGATTGCCACGGGCGGCGTCCTGTTCGCGCAGGACATCGTTTCCGCACTCGTCCGCCACCTTGCTGCACAGCCGCGTGTGCGACTGCGCGACCATACGCCGATCCGCGCCGTCGATCTCGAGCGAGGCAGCGTGACGACCGAGAGCGGGGCCACCCATACGGCAGATGTCGTCGTCGTAACGGCGGGCGCCTGGTTCGGGCGGTTGCTGCCCGCGCTCGCCTCGCGGGTCGTGCCGTCGCGACAGATCGTCGTTTACTTCGACCTGCCGGCTGATCAGCGCGCCGCGTGGGCCAAGGCGCCCATGGTCATCGAGAAGACCGGCGATGTCGGCCTCTATCTCGTGCCGCCCGCCGAGGGCCGCGGCATGAAGATCGGCGACCATGAATTCAGCCGCAACGGGGATCCCGCCGCCGAGCGCACGGCGAGCGCCGAGGAAATGCGCCCATTGCTCGACCGTTGCCGCAGCCTGATCAAAGGCTTCGACCGGTGGCGGATCGACCGGCTCAAGGTCTGCTTCTACAGCGTGACCGAGGACGAGCGTTTCGTGGTCGAACGCCAGGGCGCCCACGGTTGGGCGATGTCGCCCTGCTCCGGCCACGGCTTCAAGTTCGGCGCGCTGATGGGCCTCGAACTGGCTCGGACGATTGTCGAAGGTCGCGACGCCACGGCGCATGCGCGCTGGGCCGCCGGTCTGGTCGGCGATGAACCGACCTGACAAAATAGGCCTCGGTTAGGGAGAGAAATCGAAATGGCTTCCCGCAAGCGGCGCGCGTCGGCTGCGCCGAAGAAGGCTACCGGCCTGCGTCAGGGCCTCGCCACCTATGGCGATGCCGGCTTCTCGTTGTTCCTGCGCAAGGCCTTCATCAAGGCGGGCGGCTATTCGGACGATGCGCTCGATCGGCCAATCGTCGGCATCACCAACACCTTCTCCGACTACAATCCCTGCCATGGCAACGTTCCCGACCTGATCGAGGCGGTGAAGCGCGGCGTCATGCTGGCCGGCGCCCTGCCCATGGTCTTCCCGACCGTGTCGATCCACGAGAGCTTCTCGCATCCGACCAGCATGTTCCTGCGGAATCTGATGGCCATGGACACCGAGGAGATGATTCGCGCCCAGCCAATGGATTCGGTGGTGCTGATCGGCGGCTGCGACAAGACCCTGCCCGCCCAACTCATGGCCGCGGCGAGCGCCGATCGACCTGCCGTGGTGTTGCCAGTCGGACCGATGCTGGTCGGCCACTTCAAGGGCGAAGTGCTGGGTGCCTGCACCGACTGCCGCCGCCTGTGGGGTCAGTACCGCGCCGGCACCTTCTCGGAAGCCGACATCGAAAAGGTCAGCGAACGGCTGGCGCCGACCAAGGGCACCTGCATGGTGATGGGCACCGCCAGCACCATGGGCTGCATCGTCGAGACGCTGGGCATGGGCCTCCCGGGCAGCGGCTCCATCCCGGCCACGCATTCCGACCGACTGCGCGTCGCCGAGGCGAGCGGCCGGCTGGCGGCCCAGATGGCCGTCAAGCAGGGACCGAGACCCAGCGAGATCATGACCAAGGCGGCGTTCCGCAACGCGCTGACTGTGCTGCAGGCGATCGGCGGCTCGACCAACGCGCTCGTCCACCTGACCGCCGTGGCGCGCCGGCTGGGCATCGATATCGAGCTCGAGGAATTCGACGAGATCGGCCGCAACGTGCCGGTCTTGGTCGACCTCAAACCATCGGGCGACCACTACATGGAGCACTTCCATTGGGCTGGCGGTAACTCGCGACTCATGAAGGAAATCAGGAAGAACCTCGACGAGAAAGCCACGACCGTCACGGGCAAGACATTGAAGCAAGTCATCGACGCTGCCGAGATGGTGCCGGGCCAGACCGTAATCCGCACGCAGAAGAACCCGATCAAGCCGACGGGTGGCATGGCCGTGCTGCGTGGCAACCTCGCGCCGCGCGGTGCTGTCATCAAGCACGCCGCGGCTTCGCCAGGACTTCTCACCCATACCGGGCGCGCGGTGGTCTTCGACTCGCTCGAGGATCTCGCGGCGCGTGGCGACGACCCGAACCTCGATGTGACGGCCGACGACATCCTCGTGTTGCGCAATGCCGGGCCGAAGGGAGCGCCGGGCATGCCGGAGGCAGGCTCCTTTCCGATCCCCATGAAGCTCGCACGAGCCGGCGTGAAGGACATGATCCGGATCTCCGATGCCCGCATGAGCGGCACGGCGTTCGGGACGATCGTGCTCCATGTCGCCCCCGAAGCCGCTGTCGGTGGACCGCTGGCGCTGGTGAAGACAGGCGATCGCATCACGCTCGACGTTCCGAAACGAAAGATCGAGCTGCTGGTCGGCGCCAAGGAGCTCGCCGCGCGCCGCAAGGCCTGGAAAGCGCCTCCGCCGCATCCCGGTAGCGACCGCGGTTACACCGGCCTCTTCTTCAGGACCGTGCTGCAGGCCGACGAAGGCGTCGACTTCGACTTCCTCGGACCGGCGAAGTGAGCGACGCCAAGCTTCCGCGCATCTCGGTCGTCGTCACGTGCTACAACTGCCGTGACTATATCGGCGACGCCATCCAGTCGGTCGCGCGGCAAACTCTGCGCGATTTCGACTGTGTCATCGTCGACGATGCCTCGACCGACGACTCCGCCGCGGTGGTGCAGCAGACACTCGACCAGCTGGCCGATCCGCGCTTTCAGCTGATCCGGCTCGAGAAGAATGTGGGCCAGACCGGCGCCACGCGACGTGGTCTGGCCGAAACGCGCGCGACGTTCGTCTGCTTTCTCGACTCGGACGATCTCTGGAATGACGACTTCCTGGAGCGTCATCTCGCGGCCCACCTCAATGAGACCTACGCTGTCGGTTTCACGGCCTGCAACGCGCGGCTGATCGACGGCCAGGGCGCCCTGATCGCAGGCTGCGTCTACTGGTTCGGCAAGGATCGCGCCCGGGCCGATCGCGATCAGGCCTTCGCGCCCGTAGATCCGGCCCGTATCCCCCGGATCGACGCCGTCCAGGGCAAGGCAGACTGGCGCAGCCAGACACCCTATCGCCTCTACACCAAGCGCGTCGTGCACTGGGTCTGGGTCAGCACGTCATCGATGATGTTCCGGCGCTCGCTGATCGACCTCGTCTTCCCTGACGACGACGAAGTCTATCGCCTGCACATGGACTTCTACATCGTCGTCATGGCGCAGATGGTGGCGGGATCGCTGCTGATCGACGAAGCGCTCTATTCCTACCGCCTGCATGGCCGCAATGGCGCCGCCGACAATCCCGTTCTCGGAGGGCGTCTGCATCTGTCGAGCCGGAATTGGGGCAACACCTACTCGGTTATGCTGGATCGCATGCTGGGCGCCATGCAGCGCGACAGCGAACGCTTCATCGGCGCCCTCGGCGATCGTCAGTATCGCCGCATGCTGCTCCGCATGCGGGCTGCACGCGCACCCGCCCCGCTATCGTGGCTTCTGATCGTGCGGAGCTTGCTGGTCTGACACGAAATCGGCGATGAACTTGGCCATTGCCATCACGTCGTCGCGGGCGAACCACGGCAGGCTCTCGTCGACGGGCGCTGCATCGGCCGCGATCGCCACGATGTTGGAGTCGGAAGCCGCCATCGGCCGAGAATGGTCGGCGCGGACCTCGATCTTGGGGTGCGGCTCGCGTTTGTAGCCCTCGATCAGCACCAGATCGCAAGGAGACAGCCGAGCCAGCACTTCCGAGAGCGGCGGCTCGACGACTTCGCGCATGATGGCATAGCGCTGCCCGCCGACCAGCGCGACCTCGGTCGCGCCTGCTGCGCGATGGCGGAAGGAATCGGTGCCCGGTTGGTCGATATCCACGGCATGATGGGCGTGCTTGACGGTGGCGATCCGCCAGCCGCGACGTACGAACTCCGCGGTCAGGCGTTCGACCAGCGTGGTCTTGCCCGCGTTCTTCCAGCCGGTGACGCCGAAGACGCGATGCGTCACGGCACGATCCGGTCGGCGTGCGCATAGGCGGTGAGCCGGCCGTCGCGCACGAAGGCGACCAGCGCAACGCCCGCCTGCTCGGCCGTTTCGATGGCAAGCGATGTCGGCGCCGAAACAGCGGCGATCGCGATCGCACCGATTGCGGCCGCCTTCTGCACCATCTCGTAGGAGCAGCGGCTGGTGACGACGACGAACCCGCCCTCGTGTGACGCACCATGCTCGGTGAGCGCTCCTGCGAGCTTATCGAGTGCATTGTGGCGACCGACATCCTCGCGAATCGCGAGCAACACCCCGTCCGTGGAAGCCCAACCCGCAGCATGCGTGGCGCCGTTCAGGCGATTGATGCGCTGCTGGGCCGGCAGCGCCGCCATGGCACGTTCGATCGCTCCGCGTGACACGGTCGCCATCGCCTCAACCCGAGGCACGCTCCGCAACGCGGCGTCCAGGCTGTCGACGCCGCAAAGGCCACAGCCGGTCCGGCCGGCTAAGCTACGGCGACGTTCCTGCAGGCCCGCCATACGCTGCGTCGCAATCTCGAGCCTCACCTCGATGCCGCGGCCCACTGCCTCGACCTCGATATCGTAGATCTCAGACGGCTTGTCGACGATCCGCTCGGTCACCGAGAAGCCCCGCGCGAAATCCTCGAGGTCGCAAGGGGTCGCCATCATCACCGCATGGCTGATGCCGTTGTAGACCAGGGCGATCGCCACTTCCTCGGCGATCGTCTCATCGAGTGTCTCGCTGCCCGCGGCAGTGAGGCGCCGCGCCGGTCGGCGTATCGATCCGTCGGCCGTCACGCGGTCGCCTCGTCGATCCTCAGATGCCGACCCTCGCGATCAAAGAACATCCCGCGATTGAAGGCCAGCGGATCGGCCTTCACGTCGGCCTCGACCTCCTTCAGCTTGCGCGCGGCCGCTTCGTCGGGAAGCGGACCACCGGCATGCCCCAGCCCGACGAAGAACGCCACGCTATCCCATGGTGTCCGAGCACTGTCGAGCAACTCACGCATCTCCCGCCACGTCATCTCGTCGCCGATCAGATGGGCGTAGCTAGACTTGAGGGGTATCGCGTCGCTGTCCGACATGCGCACGAGCACGATGAAGACCGTGAATGGCCCGGTATCCGCAAACTGCGCGGCAAGCCAATGCTCGAAGTCGCTCTTCATGGCTGCCTCTAGAACTCGAGATCGGAAGAGC
>SCVT01000534.1 GCA_004296815.1 Reyranella sp.
CGCCACAGTGTCGGTCGGGCCGCCTGCGGCGGCGGGCACGACGAGGGTGATGGGCTTGTTGGGATAGCCCTGCGCGTCGGCGTGAAGGGCGAATGACGACGCGGTGGCGAAAGCCAACGCACCGAAGACGAAAGCACGGCGGAACGAGGTCATGGGGCGGCTCCCTGGCGGTTTCTTTGTGCTCCTCCCTAGGACGCTCGGGCCTCTCCCACAATCGCCACCAGATTATACAAATTAAGGCTATAATCGGCCGATGGACCTCACGCAGCTACGCTGCTTCGTCGCCGTCGCCGAGGAACTGCACTTCGGCCGAGCCGCGCGACGGCTCGACATGCTGCCTTCGGCGCTCGGCCGCCACATCCGGCTGCTCGAGGAGTCGGTCGGCATGGCGCTCCTGTTGCGGACCACGCGCAACGTGGCGCTATCGCAGGACGGCGATGCCCTGCTCGACGACGTGCGCGCGTTGCTGAGGCAGGCCGATGCGCTCGACCGGCAGTTCCGCGACCGTGGTCGGCGGCGCTCGCGCGTTCTGCGAGTGGGCGCCATCGACACGGCCGCGGCAGGGTTGGTGCCCGATCTGCTGCACGACTTCCGCGAGAAGCGTGCTGGCGTCACGGTGCAGCTTGTCGAGGACAAGACCGTGCGGCTCCTGCCACGGGTTCTCTCCGGCCGCCTCGACCTTGCCTTCGTGCGACCACCGGAAAACATCGACAAGCGGATCGAGCTCCTGGAGCTGTTCCACGAGACTCCCGTCGTCGCGCTGCCGTCGCGCCACAGACTGGCGAAACGACGACGCCTCACGGTCGCCGCCCTCGTCGGTCAGCCGCTCATCGTGCCGGACCGACGGTCACGGCCGCACAGCCATGACCTCACGATGAAGCTGTTCGAGAACGCAGGCCTGAAGCCGACGATCGCCCAGGTCGCCGAAGAAAAGCAGACGATCGTAAACCTTGTCGCGGCCAAACTCGGCCTGGCGATCGTGCCGCGATGGGCCTCCCGCTTCGCCGTCTCGGGCGTGCGGTTCATCCCGCTTGCCCAGGACGAGAAGGCGGCACCGAAACTCCTGCCCCTCGCGGCGGCGTGGCTACGCGGTTCGCGCGATCCGCTGCGGGACGAGATGATTTCCGTGCTGAAGCTGCGGCTGTCGAGATACGCAGCGAAGGCCTGAACGGCTAGAGGCCCGCCCTGACCTGCTGGCGGAGATGGTCGATCGGCAGGCGGGCGCCCGCCACGTCGATGTGCCAGAACGTCCAGCCGTTGCAGGCCGGTGCACCCTGCACCGCCGCGCCGACCTGGTGGATCGAGCCGCGATGCTCGCCCAGCGCGTTGGCGGCAGAGAGCGTACCGTCGGCGCGCACGCGCGCATGCAGGCGGCCGCTCTGGTCGGACAGCACGGTGCCGGGCTGCAGCAGCCCCGCCTCGATCAGCACGCCGAACGGGATGCGCGGCTCCTGGCGCTTGCTGGGTTTGGGCGTCACGTCCTCGCCCGCGAGCGGCGAGATCTCGGCGATGCGCTTCCTCGCGACCGCGGCGTAGGTCGGATCGCGCTCCAGGCCGATGAAGTGCCGGCCGAGGCGACGCGCCACGGCGCCGGTCGTGCCGGTGCCGAAGAACGGATCGAGGATCGTGTCGCCGGGATTGCTGGCGGCCATGATGCAGCGGAACAGCAGCGACTCCGGCTTCTGCGTCGGATGCGCCTTCTTGCCGTCCTCGCCCTTCAGGCGCTCGGAGCCGGTGCAGAGCGGCAGGAGCCAGTCGGAGCGCATCTGGATGCCCTCGTTCAGCTCCTTCATCGACTCGTAGTTGAAGGTGTAGCGCTTGGCCTTGCGATCGCGCGCCGCCCAGATCAGCGTCTCGTGCGCGTTGGTGAAGCGCTTGCCGCGGAAGTTCGGCATCGGGTTCGACTTGCGCCAGATCACGTCGTTCAGCAGCCAGTACTGCAGGTCCTGCAGCGCGGTGCCGATGCGGAAGATGTTGTGGTAGCTGCCGATCACCCAGAGCGTGCCCTCGGGCTTCAGCACGCGGCGTGCGGCGCCGAGCCAGGCGCGGGTGAACTGGTCGTAGCGCGCGAAGTCGTCGAACTTGTCCCAATCGTCGTCGACCGCATCGACCTTGCTGTTGTCGGGGCGCAGCAGGTCGCCGCCGAGCTGAAGGTTGTACGGTGGGTCGGCGAAGACCATGTCGACGGAAGCTTCGGGCAGGCCCTGCATCAGCTCGATGCAGTCGCCAACCAGGACGCGGTCCGGATTCTCCCCATTCATCGACGGAGGATCGTTCATCCACCGACTCGCGGTCAACAAATTACAATTGATTCAATTGTTTACGCGATCGATCCACAAGATCGAGTCCGGGTTCTACCGGCACCCACCAGACCTAGGACTCCGAATTGGCGGCCCGAAATCTTCTCGTGGGCTTCTGCCCGTATCGCGATTGATCGCGAGCGCGCGGGAGCGCCATTGTCGGCCGCTTGCTGAAGGGGCGGTGTTGGCGATGACGGACATGACACGGATGATGACCCACTACATGGCGTGGGCGAACCGGGTGATGATGAACTCGGTCGCGAAGCTGCCGGAGGCCGAGATCTCCAAGCCACGTCAGGCGCTGTTCGGCACCATCGCCCATACGTTCAACCACATCCTCGTCATCGAAGATATTTTCCGGGCGCACCTGGAAGGCCGCAAGCACGGCTACACGGCGCGAAACACAAAGGCCTCGCCGCCCTTCGCCGAGGTGCGGGAGCGCCTGGGCGCCATGGATCTCTACTACGTCGATCTGGCGGAACGGCTGTCGGTCGAGGAACTGAACGAGACCGTGCACTTCGAGTTCGTCGGCGGCGGTGCGGGCGCCATGACGCGGCAGGAGATCCTTCTGCACCTCGTCAATCACGCGACCTATCACCGGGGTTTCGTCAGCGACATGCTGTTCCAGATCCCGTTCTCGGCCGATGCCAACGATCTGACGGTGTTCCTGCGCGACGCCTGGCCGGCCCTGAAGCACTGATCGTCCGCGAAGCCTAGGCGAGTTCCTCGGCGATCGCCTTCCTCACGGAGGCGCGCTCGGACATGCGGCGACGATGGTCGATCACTTTCGGGATGCGCGCGAGATCGACACCGTCGGCCTCGAGCCACTGCGCCAGGGTGAAGAGATAGGCGTCGCAGATCGTGTAGCGCTCGCCCATCACCCACGGCCCTTTCAGCATCTCGCGCTCGACCAGGGCGAAGCCCTCGCTCACCGACTCCGGCACCTTGCGCTGCATGGCTGCGATGGCGGCCTTGTCGTTCCCATCGACCCAGCGGTAGCCGCGCATGCGGTGCGCGTGCGCGACGTGCAGGCTCGAGCAGAGGTAGGAATTGAAGGCCTGCACCTCGGCGAAGGCGAAGGCATCGTCGAGCGGCGCGAGCTGCGCGGCCGGAAAGCTCTGCGCGACATAGGCCAGCATCGCCGGCGTCTCGGTCAGGATGCCGCGGTCGGTCACCAGCGCCGGCACGCGCGCCTTGGGGTTGACCTTGAGATAGTCGGCCGACTTCTGCTGCTCCTTGGCGAACTCGATGCGCGACGTGGTGTAGTCGGCGCCGGCGTCCTCGAGCGCGATGTGGGTGGCGAGCGAGCAGGTGTGGGCGGCGTAGAAGAGCTTCAGCATGCCGTCAGAGTAGACGGCTTAGCGGCGCGAAGCTCATACGGTGGTGCGGGGTCGGCCCGAGAAGTTCGAGGGCTTGCAGGTGCTGGGCGCTGCCGTAGCCGCGGTTGGTCTCCCAGCCGTAGCCCGGGTAGGTCGCGGCGAGGGCCATCATCTGCCGGTCGCGCGTCACCTTGGCCACGATCGACGCCGCGGCGATCGAGTAGGAGTGCGCGTCGCCCCCGACGATCGTCTCGGCGCGGCAGGGAAGCTGCGGCGGCGTCTGGTTGCCGTCGATCAGCAGCACGACCGGTTGAGCGGCAAGGGGTTGGGTCGCCAGCGCCTGCACGGCGCGGCGCATGGCGAGGAAGGTCGCCTGCAGGATGTTGATGCGGTCGATCTCCTCGACGCTCGCCTCGGCCACCGCGAACTGCACGACGCCGGACTCGACCATCGCCTCGTAGGCTTCCTCGCGCGCCTCGTGGGTGAGCTTCTTCGAGTCGTCGATCATGCGCAGGAGCTTGCGCTTGGCGCGGTCGCGATCAATCACCGCGGCGGCGGCGACAACCGGTCCGGCCAACGGCCCGCGGCCCGCCTCGTCGACGCCGGCCACGCATCCTTCGCAAAGAAGTTCGTATCGAAAGCTCGGCATATCCCCTGCGGCCTCGCCTAGACTGAGGCGATGTCCCGTGTCGTGGCCGACATCATCGCGCAAGACCCTGTGGCTATGAAACAGCTTCGTGCGGCGCGGCAGCTCGCGCTGCCGGACTGGTGCATCGCCGCGGGCTTCGTGCGCAATCGCGTGTGGGACCGCCTGCACGGTATCTCGCCGCCGCGCCTGCCTGTGGATATCGACGTCATCTATTACGACGCCGCGGACGTCTCGAAGGAGCGCGAGCGGGAGCATGAGGCGGCGCTCGACCGCCTGCTGCCCGGCCTGCCCTGGCAGGTGCGCAACCAGGCGCGCATGCATGTCTGGAAGGGCCTGCCGCAGCACAAGGACACGGCCGACTCGATGATCTACTGGCTGGAGAGCGTGACCGGCATCGGCGTGCGCCTGGAAGCCGACGACACGCTCAGCGTGATCGCCCCGCTCGGCACCGACGACCTCCTCAACCTTCGCTGCCGCCCCACACCCTTCGGCCACCGCCAGCGCCACGAATACGACGAACGCATCGCTGCCAAGCGCTGGCGCGAGCTCTGGCCGAAGGTGCGGTTCCTCGACTAGCCGCCCATCTTCGGCCGGATCTTGGCCCAGGCCGGGCGCTCGACGTGCGGCTTCACGTAGGTCTCGAAGGCCGGGCGCTTCTCGACGACGCCGAACATCATGCCGAAGTCGAGAAACGAGGCGACGTAGATGTCGGCGGCGGTGAAATGGTCGGCGGCGATGAAGCGCTTGCCGGCGACGGCCTTCTCCAGCGTGTCCATCGTCGCCTGGTAGGAGCCGTAGCCGAACGACCGCTGCTTCTCGGGCGTCGGCTCCCAGCCGGCCACCTTGTTGGCCATCGCGGGCTCGCCGCAGCCCGCGACGAAGAACAGCCAGCGATAGTAGGCACCACGATCGCCCACCGATGGAGCGAGCTTCGATCCGGGGAACAGATCGGCCAGGTAAGCCAGGATCGCGCCGGTCTCGGTGA
>SCVT01000535.1 GCA_004296815.1 Reyranella sp.
GCTCTTCCGATCTGGCGCTTGATCGCGCCGATCGCTGCTTCGAGCTTGGTGCGCTCGCGCATCACCTTCTCGGCTTCCTTCGGATCGTTCCAGAGCGCCGGATCCTCGGCGCGCGCGTTCAGCTCGTCGAGACGTACGACCGCACGGTCGTAGTCAAAGACGCCTCCTGAGGAGCTCCAGCGACTCCTCGATCTCGTTCACCATGCTCTGGGCTTCGGCGCGCATAACGGATCCGTCTGAAAACTAGTAGGTCTCGCCGGTGCCCGAGAGGCCCGGGCGCCGGGGGCCGCCCGCCTGCTGCGGGCCGCCTTGCGTGGGGTCTATAGCGGAATAAGGGGCCGACCCGTCAAGCGGCGTCGACATGAAGCCGTCCGAACCCGGCTCGGTGCCCGGCTTGAAGACCTCGTCGATCGAGCCGCCCTCGTAGGTGTAGCGGACCATGCGCAGGCCCGGCGGCACGCGGAACGGCGTCGGCGGCTTGCCCTTGAAGATCTCCTTGGCGATCTGCTCGTAGATCGGCGCGGCGTTGCCGCCGCCGGTCTCCTGGCTGCCCAAGGTGCGCGGCTCGTCGAAGCCGATATAGACGCCGATCGTGATGTCGGGCGTCGAGCCCAGGAACCAGTTGTCGTGCGCGTCGTTGGTCGTGCCGGTCTTGCCGGCGATCGGGCGACCCAGCGCCGCGAGCCTGCCCGCCGTGCCGCGCACCGTGACGCCCTGCATCATGTGCACGACCTGGTAGACCGAGGCGGGATCGTGGAAGGGCTTGCGCGAATCGATCAGCTCGGGTGCGGCGGGCTTGGCATTGCCGGCGCTCTCGCCGCAGCCTTTGCAGGTGCGCGGCTCGTGGCGGTAGATGGTCTTGCCGTTCCTGTCCTGCACGCGGTCGACGAGGCTCGGCGTGATCTCGAGCGCGCCGTTGGCCAGCATCGCGTAGGCCATGGTCATGCGCAGCAGGGTCGTCTCGCCGGCGCCCAGCGCCATCGGCAGATAGGCGCCCATCTGGTCGGTGACGCCGAACTCCTTGGCGACGGCCACGACGTTCTTCATGCCGACCTGCTGCGCCATGCGCACGGTCATCAGGTTGCGCGACAGTTCGAGGCCGCGGCGCACCGTGGTTGGGCCCAGCATGTCGCCGCCGTAGTTCTTCGGCGTCCACAGCGGCTGGCCGTGGCCGGGGTCGTAGACGAACGGCGCGTCGAGCACGATCGAGGCCGGGCTGAAGCCCGCATCCATCGCCGCGAGGTAGACGAACGGCTTGAACGCCGAGCCGGGCTGGCGCGCGGCCTGGACGGCGCGGTTGAACTGGCTGCGGCCGTAGCTCCAGCCGCCCGACATGGCGAGCACGCGGCCGGTCTGGGTGTCCATCACCACCACGCCGCCCTCGACGTTGGGCACCTGGCGCAGCGCATAGGTCCGCGGCGGATAGGGCTTCGTGTTTTGACCGGCGGGCTTCTCGATCCTCTCGACGACGATCACGTCGCCCACCGCCACGACGTCGCGCGGACCGCGCGGCGCGGCGCCGACATTCTGGTTCTGGAGCGTCGGCCGCGCCCAGTTCATCTCGGCGAACGGGATCGTGCCTTCCGAGGCGTCGCCGGTGCCGGGCAGGCCCTGGATCTGCACCGACTGCGCGTCGACCTTGGCCACCACCGCGAGCTGCCAGGCGGCCGGCCCGGCGAGCGGACGGCGCTGGGCGATGCGGGCGAACTCCTCCTCCCACACGCTCATGTCGGGGATCTTGGCGTAGGGTCCGCGCCAGCCGTGGCGGCGGTCGTAGGCGATCAGCCCGTCGCGCAGCGCGTTGTCGGCGGCGGTCTGGATGGCGGGATCGAGCGTCGTGGAGACCGTGAGGCCGCCCTCGTAGAGGCCTTTCTCGCCGTAGGCCGCCATCAGGTTGCGGCGCACTTCCTCGGCGAAGAAGTCGGCAGTCGCCACCTCGGTGGCGCCGCGGCGGCGGTAGGCGAGCTTGTCCTTCTTGGCCGCGGCCGCTTCGGCGGCCGTGATGTAGCCGTCCTCCTGCATGCGGTTCAGGACGTAGTCGCGGCGCCAGTAGGCGTCCTTCTCGTTGCGCAGGATGTGGTAGCGGTTCGGCGCCTTGGGCAGCGCGGCGAGATAGGCGATCTCCGACAGAGTCAGCTCGTCGAGCGAGCGGTCGAAGTAGTTGAGCGCGGCCTGCGCCACGCCGTAATTGCCCGAGCCGAGGTAGATCTCGTTGAGGTAGAGCTCGAGGATGCGGTCCTTCGAGTAGGTCTCCTCGATGCGGAACGCCAGGATGGCCTCGCGGATCTTGCGCGCCAGCGTGGCCTGGTTGGTCAGCAGGAAGTTCTTGGCGACCTGCTGGGTCAGCCCCGACGCGCCCTCCGGCCGCTTGCCGGGATTGGTGACGTTGGCGATGACGGCGCGCACGACGCCGATGAAGTCGATGCCGGGATGGGTGAAGAAGCGCTGGTCCTCGGCCGCGACGAAGGCCTCGATCACCCGCTTGGGCATGGCGGCCACGGGGACGAAGACGCGCTTCTCGCGGGCATACTCGGCGAGCAGCTTGCCGTCGGCCGCGTAGAGACGGGTCAGCGTCGCCGGCTGGTAGTCGGCCAGCTGCTTGTGGTCGGGAAGACCGTGGCTGAAATGCCAGAAGAGCCCCGCGACGATGCCGGTGCCCACGATGAGGACGGCGGTGGCGAAGGCGAGGCTGATCTTGATGATATTGAGCACGTTCATCTTCTACGCGCCGCGGGGAAACGCAGCAATGTGGAGGATGTTCCCGACTTACGCCTTTCTTGTGGCGGCATTGACGCCGAAATAGGCGTCGACCGACGCCCGCAGCGCCCGTGCAAGGGCGAGCTGGTGCTGGCGGACGGTCAGCAGCTTCTCGTCCTGGGCATTGGAGAGGTAGCCGAGCTCGACCAGCGCCGCCGGGATCTCGGGCGAGGTCAGGACGGCGAAGCCCGCCTGGCGGTGGCTGCGCGGCAGGAGCCGCACGCCGTTCTTCGCGAAGGTGGCGACCACGGTGTCGGCGAGGCGGCGCGAATCGTTCACCGTGCCGCGCTGGCTCATGGCGACGAGCGTCTGCGCCACGAGGTCGGGTTTGTCGGCGATCTTGCCGCCCAGCCCCACCATGTCGGCCCGGTTCTCGCGCGCCGCGAGTGCTGCCGCCTCGCGGTCGCTGGCATCCTCGGAGAGCGTGTAGACCGAGGCGCCGCGCACCTCGGGATTGTCGCAGGAATCGGCATGCAGCGAGAGGAACAGGTCGGCCTTGGCCGCCGAGGCGCGCGCCACGCGCTCGCGCAGCGCCACGTAGTTGTCGCTGCTGCGCGTCAGCATCACGCGGTAGTGGCCGCCCGCCTGCAGCTCGCGCTGCAGCTCGCGGGCGATCGTCATCACGACATTCTTCTCCCAGGTGCCGCGCACACCGTGTGCGCCGGGATCGCGGCCGCCATGGCCGGGATCGAGCACGACCAGCTTGGGCCGCGAAGGCGGGTTGGGCTTCTTCACCGACTTGGGCGCCTGGCGCCTGGAAGGTGCAGCCAGCGCGCCGCCGGCCGAGAGGCCAAGGACGCTGGCGCCGGCGAGAACGGCGAGCAGATGACGGCGACGGAAGGCGGACATGGCTAACGCCAGGATCAGAGGGGGATGAAATTTCTTTTGATTATCTTCAACCAATACCAGAGAAATCGATGTAATTTCAAGTCATTTCAAATGCTTACCTGCCTTAATTCATTCGACGCAATCTTTTGATTGTCGCCCCCCTTCCGACCCCGTATGTTGCGTTCCGCGAGCAGTCGCCGTCGTTCGTAGCGCCCTACTCCCTTGGGAGGCCGGAGCGCTCCGACGGCAGTCTCCGAAGCCAGACGGGCTTGTGCCCCCTTAAGATTGGGCGCGGCGGGTCTGCAGAGGGATTGTCAGACAGGCGGTGGCTATCAGGAACCTCGAGGTTGGCAGGACCCAGTTGCGGTCCGGCGGCGCGGAGCTTCCCCGTCTTGGCCTGAAGTTGGGCCGTTCGACGGGTCGATGACGCGGCGTCCCCCTCGCCCCAGAGAGGCGGCTAGGCCGCCGGTCGCTCGCACCGGCAGGGATCGGACGCCTCGGAGCGAGCCATGGCAAGGCGCATGCTCATCGACGCAAGTCACCCGGAAGAGACCCGGGTCGTTGTCGTCGATGGAACACGACTCGAAGAATTCGATTTCGAGACAGCTACCCGCAAGCCCCTCAAGGGCAACATCTACCTCGCGAAGGTCATTCGCATCGAACCGTCGCTGCAGGCGGCGTTCGTGGAATACGGCGGCAACCGCCATGGCTTCCTGGCCTTCTCGGAAATCCACCCCGACTACTATCAGATCCCCGTCGCCGATCGCGAACGGCTGATCGCCGAGCAGCAGCGCCTGCACGCCGAGGCCGAGGACGACGAGCCGCGCGGCCGCCGCAACCGCGTCGACCGCACCGACATCGAGGAGGTCCGCGAGGACAACCGCGAGGCCGCGGCCGCCGCCGAGGGCCAGATGCCCGCACCGGTCGAGGGATCGTCCGAGGCGGCCCCTGCCGAAGCGTCTGCGGAAACGCCGGTCGCTGAAGCGGCCGCCGAGCCCGAGACCGCACCGGTCGAGGCCGCTGCCGAGCCGCAGGCCCAGCCGGCCGAGATTCCGGTCGAGCGCGTCGAGGGCCCGGCCGTCGATGCCGATTCCGGCGAGACGCCGTTGCCCGCTGCCGAAGCCGAGGCCACCGCGTCGGAGACGCCGGCCGAAGCCTCCAGCGATCCGGCCGACGCGCCGCAGCCCGAGGTCACGGTCGAGACGCTGGGCGGCGACGAGGTCGTCGAGGAGCGGGAGACGCGCGAGCGTCGCCGGCGCAACCCGATCCGCCAGTACAAGATCCAGGAAGTCATCAAGCGCCGGCAGATCCTGCTGGTGCAGGTCGTCAAGGAAGAGCGCGGCAACAAGGGCGCCGCCCTCACCACCTACCTGTCGCTGGCCGGCCGCTACTGCGTGCTGATGCCCAACGCCGGACGTGGCGGCGGCATCAGCCGCAAGATCTCCAACCCGTCCGACCGCAAGCGGATGAAGGAGATCCTGAGCGAGCTCGACGTGCCGCAGGGCCAGGGCGTGATCCTGCGCACCGCGGGCCTCGAGCGCTCCAACATCGACATCAAGCGCGACTACGAATACCTGTCGCGCCTCTGGGATTCGATCCGCGAGATCACCATGCGCTCGACGGCGCCGGCGCTGATCTACGAGGAAGGCGATCTCATCAAGCGCTCGCTGCGCGACGTCTACGACACCGACATCGCGCAGGTCCTGGTCGAGGGCGAGGCCGGCTTCCAGGCCGCCACCGAGTTCATGCGGCAGCTCGTGCCGCACCAGGCGAGCAAGGTCGAGCTCTACAAGGAGCCGATCCCCCTCTTCCACCGCTACCAGGTGGAGAACCAGTTCGACGCCATGCATTCGCCGACGGTGCAGCTCCGTTCCGGCGGCTACATCGTGATCAACCCGACCGAGGCGCTGGTCGCCATCGACGTCAACTCGGGCCGCTCCACCAAGGAGCGCAACATCGAGGAGACGGCGCTGCGCACCAACATCGAGGCGGCCGAGGAGATCGCCCGCCAGGTGCGCCTGCGCGACCTCGCCGGCCTGATCGTGATCGACTTCATCGACATGGAGGAGACGCGCCACCAGCGCCAGGTCGAGCACAAGGTGAAGGATGCGATGCGCAACGACCGCGCCCGCATCCAGATCGGCCGCATCTCGGCCTTCGGTCTGCTCGAGATGTCGCGCCAGCGCCTGCGTCCGTCGCTGCTCGAGCACTCCACCGAGACCTGCCCGCATTGCGCCGGCACCGGCC
>SCVT01000058.1 GCA_004296815.1 Reyranella sp.
GGCCGCGAGCGGGTTGAACACGAAGCCGGTTGCCTCTGCCGGGTTGCCTTACGGCGTGGCCGTCAGCCCCGTCAGCTTGCCAACGCTGTCGGTCCAGGCCTTGGCGCACTCCGCGCCGCAACGCTTGGCCCACCGCTTCAGCACGACGTCGTTCAGCGCCGCCTCGCGTGCCTTGACGTCAGCTTCGCTCGGCTTGACGCGCACGACCTTGCCGGGCTTGCCCTCGCTGCAGGTGCCGCCCTCGCCGCTGACGCAAACGAGGCCCATCTCGACCTCGTCGCCGATGATCTTCCAGCCGCGATCGCCGAACGCCTTCATCTCCTTGGTGAAGAAGTCCTTGGTCGCGGGGTTCATCTTGTTCCACGAGGCTTCGCTCACCGCCGTGTAGATGATGGTGAAGCCCACCGGCATCTCGAGCACCGAGGTCACGACCTCGTGCCAGCCCGCCTTGTAGGCCGGCATGGTGCCGGTGATGCCGCAATCGACGGTGCCGCGCTGCAGAGCCGGCACGACCTCGCCGAACGGGATGGTGACGGCCGTGGCGCCCAGGCCCTCGACCAGGTCGCCCTGGCTGACGCCCTGCACGCGGATCTTCTTGCCCTTGAGATCGGCGATGCTCTTGATCTGGTCGCGGCACCAGATCATCTGCGTCGGGAAGGTGTACCAGTTCAGGATCTTGGCGCCGTACTTGGACCCCATGGTCTTGTCGACGTGCGGCCCCCAGACCTCGGTGATCTTGCGCGCCGTCGCCATGTCCTTGGCGACACCCGCGATGTCGATGCCCTCGAGGGCGGCGTCCTCGGCGACGTAGATCGGCAGCGCATGGGCGAAGTCGAACAGGCCGAGCTTCAGGAGCCGCATCACCTCGGTGCCCTTGAGGTTGAGCTCGGTGGTGGACTGCGCCGTGGCCGTGATCTGGCCGTTGGAGTCCTTGGTCACCTGCTCTGACCAGAAGGGCTTCTCGACCTTCTGCCAGTTGCTGAGATTGCCGAAGCTGCCGACGACCTTGAAGCTCTGCTTGGGCAGATCCTGCGCGGCGGCGCCCGCGCTCCATACGACTGCGGCGGCCAGTGCGGCCGCGATACCGGTCTTCATCATTGTAGCTGCCTCCCGTTCAGGATTTGCGCGCATCGTATGCAGCGAATCTTTGCGCTGCAATGGGCGTTCTTCTAGGCTCACGACAAATCGAACGGGAGGAACGACATGCGGATTCTTGCGGTTGCGGCGGGCCTGTTGGCCGCCCTTGCTGGTCCTGGCACGGGCTTTGCCCAGACTTTCGACAAGCCGGTCAGAATCATGGCGCCCTACGCGCCAGGCGGGAACATAGACGTGACGTCCCGCATCATCGCAGACAAGCTGAAGGACGTGCTGGGCGTCTCGGTCATTGTCGAGAACCGCGCCGGCGCCTCGGGCATGATCGGCAGCGACATCGTCGCCCGCTCCGCGCCCGACGGCACGACCCTGCTGGTCTCGGCCAACTCGCTGGTCGCGGTGCCGGCGATCTACGGCAACGCGCCCTACGACTGGCGCACCGCCTTCACGCCGATCAGCCACATCCAGCGCGTGCCGGCCGTCCTGGTCGTGACGCCCAACTCGCCGATCAAGACCATGGCCGACTTCATCGCGCTCGGGAAAGACGGCAAGTTCCCGGTGGCCGACTCCGGCGTCGGCACGACCAACCATCTCGCCATCGAGCTGATCGGCGAGGCGACCGGCACCAAGTACACGTTGGTCCACTACAAGGGGTCGGGCGCGGCCATGATCGACGTCATGGCGGGCCAGGTGACGGCCCAGGTCGACCAGGTCAACGCCGCCCTCGGCAACATCAAGGCGGGCAAGCTGCGCGCCATCGCGGTGTCGTCCGACAAGCGCATGCCGCAGCTCCCGGACGTGCCGACCATGAGGGAGAGCGGCGTGAAGGGCCTCGAGGACTTCACCTTCTCGACCTTCACCGGCCTGTTCGGCCCGGCCAAGATGTCGCCGGAAGTCGTCGCCAAGCTCAACGAGGCGATGGTCAAGGTGCTGAAGGACCCCGCGGTCGTGCAGCGCTTCGCCGACCTGACCGCCGAGGCCTATCCGACCACGCCGCAGGAGACCGCGGCAATGTTCGACGCCGAGGACAAGAAGGTCGTGCCGCTGATCAAGAAGCTCGGAATCAAGCCGGAGTAACCCGAACCGATGACCCTTTTGCCGCCCGCCATCGCGCCCATCGTCCTGCTGCTCGTCTCCAACGTCTTCATGACGTTCGCCTGGTACGGGCATCTCAAGTTCACCGACAGGCCGTTGTGGCTCGTGGTGGTGGCAAGCTGGGGCATCGCTTTCGTCGAGTACTGCTTCGCCGTGCCGGCCAACCGCTGGGGCCACACGGTCTATTCGGCAGCGGAGCTCAAGACCATGCAGGAGGTGATCACGCTCACCGTGTTCGCCGCCTTTTCGGTGCTCTATCTCGGCGAGCGCATCACGCTGAACCACGTGGTGGGCTTCGCCCTGATCTGTGCCGGTGCGTTCTTCGTCTTCAAGGGACCGTTGCCATCGTAAGGGGAGACGCGAGCGCGTGAGGCTGCTGCCGGGCCTGCGACGAAGCGAACTGGCCGCGCTGGGCGGCGTCATCGCGCTGGCGGCCCTGCTGCGGCTGTGGGGACTGAGCGCCAACGGCTACGGCAACGAATACTACGCCGCCGGCGTGCGCAGCATGCTGCAGAGCGCCCACCTCTTCTTCTACAACGCCTTCGATCCGGCGGGCCTCGTCTCGCTCGACAAGCCGCCGCTCGCCTTCTGGATCCAGACCCTCTCCGCCAAGGCGCTGGGCTACGACGGCTGGGCGCTTCACCTGCCGCAGGCGCTGGCCGGCATCGCCTCCGTCGCCCTGCTCTATGCCATCGTGCGCCGGCCGTTCGGCCGCATCGCGGCCTTCCTCGCGGCCCTGCTGCTCGCGCTCGCGCCCATCGCCGTCGCCGCGGACCGTTCCAACAACACCGATTCCTGGCTGGTCCTGTTCCTGCTGATAGCGGCTTCCCTGGCGCTGCGCGGACGCGGACTCTCCTTCGTCTTCGCGATGGTGGCGCTGGGCTTCGCCTTCAACGTGAAGATGCTGGCTGCCGCGATCTGCGGCCCCGCCCTCCTGGTGGGCTGGTGGCTGAGCACCGAGCTCGACTGGCGCCAGCGGTTCGTGTGGCTCGCCTCGGGCGCCGTCGCCCTCGCCGTGGTGGCGCTCTCCTGGGCCGTCGTCTTCGATCTCACGCCCGCCGATGCCCGCCCTGTGGCCGGCAGCAGCAAGAGCAACTCCATGCTCGAGCTGATCGTCATGCACAACGGACTGGACCGCTTCGTGCGCCGCCAGCCCGAGACGCCGCCGCCTGCAGCACAGGCAGCGACGCCGCGCTTCCTCTCTTACGACGCAGTGCCGGCCGGGCCGTTGCGCCTCGCCACGCCGATGCTCGCCGGCCAATTCTCCTGGGCGCTGCCGCTCGCGGTGCTGGGCGCGCTGCTCGCCTGGCGTCGGCGCCGCGCCTGGGTGGCGCTGTGGGCAACGTGGGCGCTGACGTACGGGATCGTCTACAGCGCGGCCGGCGGCATCTTCCACATCTATTACCTCGTAACGCTGGTCCCGCCGCTCGCGGCACTGGCGGGCCTGGGCTGCTACGAGCTGTGGCGACGTGGGCCCAACTTCCTGGCGATCGGACTCGCAGCGACCGCCCTGTGGCAGGGCTACATCACGGGAGCGACGCTCGGCTGGACTGCACCCTGGATCGGCTTTCCGGCTGTCGCATTGCTCGCCGCCGTGGCCGCCGCAACGCGCGGCAAGCGCGCCTCCGCGATCATCGGTGGCGTCGCCCTTCTCGTCCTGCCGGCGGCCTGGGCACTGAGCCCGATCTTCTCGCCGGGCAATCTCACGCTGCCGAGCGCCAGCCTGCCGCGCTGGCTGGGTCTCGACGACGGGCGCGGGCCCATCCTGTCGCGGCAGTACCGCACGCTCACCGACGATCCCAAGCTGCTGGCCTTCCTGCAGAAGGAGCGTCGATCCGCGCGCTTCCTGGCCGCGGCGCCCACGGCCCTGCTCGCGGCACCTCTGATCTTGAAGAGCGGCGAGCCGGTGATCGCCTACGGCGGCTATCTCGGCAACGACCCGATCATGGACGTCGCGGCCTTCGCCGAGCGGGTGAAGCGCGGCGAGGTGCGCTACGCGATCCTGGGAGCGGCGCGTCGGCCGGCCGGGTTCGATGCCTGGGTGCGCGCCAACGGCACGCCGGTCGACCCGGCGCTGTGGCGCTCGCTGTCGCCGGAAGGGCGCCGCCCGATCGCGCTCTACGAACTGAAGCGCTGACTATCCGCCGCCGAGCGCCAGCGCGACGCGGTATGTGATGAACGCCGCCACGTAGGCGAGCGCCAGCATGTAGAAGAACGTCACCCACAGCCATCGCCAGCCACCCGTCTCGCGGCGGATCACGGCAAGCGTCGAGGCACACTGCGGCGCGAACACGTACCAGGCGAGGAACGCCAGCGCCGTCGCCAGGGTCCATTGCGAGGAGAGCGCTTGGCCGATCTTGTCGGCCGCCTCCTCGCCGCCGCTGATGGCGTAGATGGTGCCCAGCGAACCGACCGCGACCTCGCGCGCCGCCATGCCGGGGATCAGCGCGACATTGATCTGCCAGTTGAAGCCCAGCGGCGCAGTGATCGGCTGGATCGCCGAGCCGATCTTGGCGGCCAGGCTGTAGTTGATGGCGGGCTCGGTCGCACCCTCGGGCGGCTGCGGGAACGAGGCCAGCACCCAGATCAGGACCATCATCGACAGGATGATCGTGCCGGCACGCTTCAGGAAGATCGTGGCCCGCGTCCACAGGCCGATGGCGAGGCTCCTGGGGCGCGGCAGCTTGTAGTCCGGCAGCTCGAGCATGAAGGGTTCGCCCGGCTTGCCGCGCCAGATCAGCCGCTTGACCACGAACGACACGGCGAGCGCACCCACGATGCCGACCGTGTAGAGGCCGAACATCACGAGCCCCTGCAGGCCGATGAAGCCCCAGACGTCACGCTCGGGAATGAAGGCGCCGATGATCAGCGTGTAGACCGGGATGCGCGCCGAGCAGGTCATCAGCGGCGCCACCAGGATGGTGGTGAGCCGGTCGCGCCGGTCGTCGATCACGCGCGTCGACATGATGCCGGGGATCGCACAGGCGAAGGACGAGAGCAGCGGGATGAAGGCGCGCCCATGCAGCCCCGCCCCACCCATGATGCGATCCATCAGGAAGGCCGCGCGCGCCATGTAGCCCAGGTCCTCCAGCACGAGGATGAAGAAGAAGAGGATGACGATCTGCGGCAGGAAGACGATCACGCTGCCGACGCCGCCGATCAGCCCGTCCTTCAAGAAGCTCTTCAGGAGGTCAGGTAGAGGAGCCGCCTCGACGAGGCCGCCTAGCCAATGAAACGCCGCCTCGATCGCATCCATGCCGGGCTCTGCCCAGGCGAACACGGCCTGGAACATCACGAACAGGATGGCCAGCAGCACGACGAGGCCCGCCACCGGATGGAGGAGGATGGCGTCGGCGCGCGCCGTCAGGCTGTCGGGGCGACCCTGGCCCTGCACGACGGCGGCAAGGATGCGGTCGGCCTCCTTCTGCGCGCTGCGCAGGCCCGAGGCATCGGGCGCGCGCCATTGAACGGCGGTACTGCCCTGCCGTTCGGCGAGCTTGCGGTCGATCTCGGCCAGTAGTGCGTTGGTGCCGCCGCGGCGCACCGCGACCGAGCTCACCACCGGCAGTCCGATCTCGCGAGAGAGCTTGTCGGCATCGATCTCGATGCCGCGCCGACGCGCGATGTCCATCATGTTGAGCGACAGCATGACCGGCCGGCCGACCTGCTTCAGCTCAAGCGCCAGCCGCAGCGCCAGGCGCAGATTCGACGCGTCGGCGACGCAGACGATCAGGTCGGGGATCACGTCGTTCTGCGTGCGGCCAAGCACCACATCGCGCGTGATCTCCTCGTCGGGCGAGCGGGCGCGCAGCGAATAGGTGCCGGGCAGGTCGACGACACGCACCGTGCGCCCGCCGGGCGTGGTGAGCGGCCCGACCTTCTTCTCGACCGTGACGCCGGGATAGTTCGCGACCTTCTGGCGGCTGCCGGTCAGCGCGTTGAAGAGCGCCGTCTTGCCGCAGTTGGGATTGCCGACGAGGGCAACGACAGGGGCCGCATCGGACATGCGCTACGCTCCTGCGGTCACGAGGATCGCCATCGCCTCGCGGCGGCGCAAGCCGATGGTCGTGTGCGCGACGCGCACCGCGATGGGATCGCGACCGAACAAGCCCTGGTGCAGGACCTCGACGTCGGCGCCTTCGACGAAGCCCAGCTCGATCAGCCGACGCTCGAGTTCGGAGGCGGGAAGGCCAGCCGCGACACGGCCGGCGACGATGGCGTGGATGCGGCCGCGGAAGCCCACGCGGGCGCTGCCAAGTGCTATGGTGGATTGGGTGCTCATTGCGACTAAGTCGTAGTAGCATCGAAGAAGTTGGGTCGCCAGCGGGAGGTTAAGGGCATGGCAAACATCGTTCTGGCGCATGGCGCCTGGTCGGCGGCTTGGGCCTGGAAGAAGATGCGTCCCTTGCTGCGCGCCGCCGGTCACGAATTCTTCGCGCCGACCTACACCGGCCTCGGCGCCCGCGCCCATCTCGCCTCGCCTGCCGTCGATCTCTCCACCCACATCCAGGATGTCGTCGCCGAGATCGAGGCCGAAGACCTGAAGGACATCGTGCTGCTCGGCCACTCCTACGGCGGCATGGTCGCGACCGGCGTCGCCGACAAGGTGCCGGAACGCCTCCAGCGCATCATCTATCTCGACGCCTTCGTGCCGAAGGACGGCCAGAGTCTGTTCGATCTCGTCGGCCCGAAGGCCGAGGGCAACATGCGCAAGGGCGCGGAGAAGGATGGCGAAGGCTGGAAGCTCCCGATCAACCCGATGCCGCCCGACACCTCGGCCGAGGATGTCGCCTGGGCAGGCCCGCGCCGCCGGCCGCAACCGATCAAGTGCTTCGAGCAGAAGATCAAGCTCGAGTCGAAGGCACCCTGGCCGCCGCGCCATTTCATCTACGCCAAGCGCAACATGCCGGGCGACGCTTTCCGCCAGTTCGCCGACCGCGCGCGCGGCGAAGCCGGCTGGAGCTGCGACGAGATGGACGCCAGCCACAATCCGCACATCACCTGCCCGCAGGAGCTGATGGCGCTGCTCAGCAAGCTGATGGCGTCGAAGTGAACACCGATCTCGCCTACTCGGTCCTGAGCCAACTCGGGCGCGAGAAGCGCGCCGACGACCGGCTGACGATCGCGGGTGGCGGGGATCCGGTGTTCCCGACGCCCTGGAAGGTGGGCGCGGCTGGTTCGGCGGCGCTGGGCGCCGTCGGCCTCGCCGTCTCCGATCTCTGGCGGCTCCGAACCGGCAAGCCGCAGTCGGTCTCGATCGATGTCGGCGCGGCCGCGGCGTCGCTGCGTTCCAACACATACGTGCTGAGGAACGGCGAGAAGCCGGTCTCATGGGATCCGTTGTCGGGCCACTATCCGACGCGCGACGGCCGTCACATGTTCATTCACACCAATCATCCGCATCACCGCGCCGGTGCGCTGCGCATCGCGGGCGCCGCGGCCGAGACACGCGAGGCAATGGCTGCCGCCGTCGCCAAGTGGGACGGGCTCGAGATCGATGAAGCGATCGCCGCCGGCGGCTGTGTCGGCGGCCTAACGCGCAGCCGCGAGGAATGGAACGCCCATCCGCACGGCATTGCGATCGCGAAGTTGCCGCTGATCGACATCGTGAAGATCGGCGAGGCGCCGCCACGACCGCTGCCGAAAGGCGAGCGCCCGCTGTCGGGCGTGCGCGCCTTCGATCTCACGCGGGTGCTGGCGGGACCGACGAGCGGCCGCGTGCTGGCAGAGAACGGCGCCGATGTGCTGCATGTCGCGGCCGAGCACCTGCCCTACCAATCCGAGCTGCTGATGGACACCGGCCACGGCAAGCGCTGCACCTTCATCGACCTGCGCGATGCGGCAGGCGTCGAGACAATGAAGGCGCTGCTGAAGGACGCCGACATCTTCACCCAGGGATACCGGCCGGGCACGCTCGCCGCCCGCGGCTTCGCGCCCGAGCAGGTCGCAGCGCTGAAGCCCGGCATCGTCTGCGTCGCCCTCTGCGCCTACGGCCACGAAGGTCCGTGGGCGTCGCGCCGCGGCTTCGACTCGATCGTGCAGAACGTCACCGGGCTGGCCGCCACCCAGGGCTCGCTGGAAAAGCCGCGCAACCTCCCGGTCCAGGCGCTCGACTACATCGCGGGCTATCTCGGAGCGCTGGGTGCGATGATCGGCCTCGCCCGGCGGGTCGAACAGGGCGGCTCCTGGCTGGTGCGCGTGTCGCTGGTCCAGGTCGCGCACTGGCTCGCGAGCCTCGGGACGGTCGACGCGACGAAAGGCGCCGTTGAATTGCCGCACGCCGAGCTGCTTTCATTGCTGACCGAAAGCGTCGGCCCGTTCGGCCGGCTGCGCCACCTGAAGCCCGTGGTGCAGCTCGGCGACACGCCGGCCTTCTACGCCCGCCCCGCCGAGCCGCTCGGCACTTCCCCTGCCCGCTGGAGCTGACCCGACGATGCCCGACATCCTGAAGACCGAAGCCGAGCTGGCGGCGATCTACGGTGTGCCGCTGGAAGCGTCGACCGTGAAAGAGGTCAACTGGATCACGCCGCACTACCGAGCCTACATCGAGGCCTCGCCCTATGCGGCGCTTGCGACGTCGGGACCGGAGGGCCTCGATTGCTCACCGCGCGGCGACCGGCCGGGCTTCGTCCGCATCCACGACGAGAAGACGCTGATGCTGCCCGACCGGCGCGGCAACAACCGGATCGATTCGCTGCGCAACATCGTGCGCGACCCGAGGGTGGCGCTGCTGTTCATGATCCCGGGCGTCGGCAATACGCTGCGCGTCAACGGTCGCGCCCATCTCAGCGTCGAGCCGAAGCTGCTGGAGTCGTTCGCTGTCGAAGAGAAGGCGCCGCGCTCTGTGACCGTGATCGAGGTCGACGCCGTCTACTTCCAGTGCGCCCGCGCGCTGGTGAGGTCCGAGCTCTGGAACCCGGCGCGACACATCGATCCGAAGTCCCTTCCCAGCGCCGGCCAGATCCTGGCCGCGCTCAGCAACGACCGCGTCGGCGGCGAGAAATACGATCGCGAATGGCCGGGCCGAGCAGCCGCCACAATGTGGTGATCCGCGAGCGGACGGCGGCGGATGACGAGGCGATCCGCCGACTGAACGACCTCGCTTTCGACGGCACGTTCGAATCGACGCTGGTCGCGGAGTTGCGCGCCGCCATGCTCGATGCCGTCGAGTTGGTCGCGATCGAGGACGGTCGTGTCGTGGGCCACATCCTGTTCAGCGCGCTCACCATGCTGATCGACGACGAGGCGATCCCGACGCTAGCGCTGGCACCGATGTCCGTGCATCCCGAGCATCGGCGCGCGGGCATCGGCAGCGGGCTGGTGCAGGCTGGACTCGTGCTGGCGTCCCGGCGGGAGTGGCAGGCGGTGATCGTGTTGGGCCACCCCGACTTCTATCCGCGCTTTGGCTTCTCGGCCGAGCTCGCCAGCAGTCTCGACGCGCCGTTCGAGGGCGACGCCTTCATGGCGCTCGAGCTGGTAGACGGCGCTCTCGACGGCGACGACGGGCTGGTCGTCTATCCGCCCGCCTTCCGGCTAGCCTCCTAGGCGGCGACGCGGGTGAACGACGTGGCCTGAAGGGCGTCGATGAAGCGCCGGCAATAGGCCTGCGCCGTCGTCCGCATCACTTTCTCCTTCAGCGCCATGTGCCGCTCCCGGCGCTCCGGTGCGGGCATGGTCAGCCCCTGGTGCATGGCATCGGCGATCGCGTCGGGATCGAACGGATTGACGATCAGCGCCTCGGTGAGCTCCTGTGCCGCGCCCGCGAACTGCGACAGTACCAGCACGCCGGGATCCTCGTCGGGCTGGGCGGCGACGAATTCCTTGGCGACCAGGTTCATGCCGTCGCGCAACGGCGTCACCAGCCCGATGCGGCCGATGCGGTAGAGACCGGCCAAGGTCGAACGTGGTGCCGCACGCGTGGAATAGCGAAGTGGCGTCCAGTCGAAGTCGGAGTGACGGCCGTTGATGCGGCCGGCGAGCCGGTCGAGCTCGACGCGCAGCTTGCGGTACTCGTCGACCTCCTCGCGCGAACGCGGGCAGATCTGGAGGAAGTGGATGGCACGCTTGTGCTCGGGATGCTTCTCGAGGAGCCGGCCGAACGCCTCGAAGCGATGCGGCAGGCCCTTGGAATAGTCCATGCGGTCGACGCCGATGGCGAGCGCTCGGCCCGACAGGCTGCCGGCGACGCGCTGCACCAGCTTGTCGCTTGCGGCACGCTCCGCCTCCTGCGCAAAGGACTGGGCGTCGATGCCGATCGGATCGGCGAAGGCGCGCACCCGCCGCCCATCCAGACGAATCCATTCGCCGTCGACCCGTGCGCCCAGCAGGCGCTGCGCGCAGTCACGGAAGTCACGCGCATGCTCCTCGGTCTGGAAGCCCACGAGATCGTAGGCACAGAGATCGGCCACCAGTTCGCGCGCCACCGGCATCGCCTCGAGCATCGAGGGCGGCACGAAGGGCACATGGAGGAAGAAGCCGAGGCGGCCGTCGAAGCCCTCTTCGCGAAGCATCCGCGCGAACGGGATCAGGTGATAGTCGTGCGCCCACACCGTGTCGTCGGGTTGCAGCAGCGGCGCCAGCGAGCCGGCGAAGCTCTGGTTGACCGAAAGGTAGCCCTGATAGTCCTCGCGCCGGAAATGCATCAGGCCGAGACGGAAATGCAGCAACGGCCACAGGGCGCCGTTGGCGAAGCCGACATAGAAGCCACGATGCGCCTCGGCCGTCAGGTCGACCGTGGCATAGGTGACGCCGCGCGCCTCGACGATCGCCGGCTGTGGCGCGGGCTCGGACACCAGTCGGCCACTCCAGCCGAACCACATGGTGCCGGGCATGAGGAGATCGCGCAGGGCGACGGCCAAGCCGCCCGCCGAGGCACCACGCGCCTTGGGGATCGGCACGCGATTCGAGACGATCACGAGGCGTGCCATAGACCCTCCTCCCAGCTGCGCGACAGCCGCATGGCCGACAGGATCAGGCCGACCTGACTGTAGGTCTGCGGGAAGTTGCCCCACAGCTCGCCGGTTCGCGGATCGACGTCTTCCGACAGCAACCCGACATGGTTGCGACGCGACAGCAGGTTGTTGAACAGCTCCAGCGCTTCCTCGCGGCGGCCGACGCTGGCGAGCGCATCGATGTACCAGAAGGTGCAGAGCAGGAAGGCATTCGACGGCGCGCCGAAATCGTCGGCCTCGACGTAGCGCATCAGGAAGCCGTTCCGCATGAGCTTCTTGGCCACCATGTCGAGCGTGGCGTGGAAGCGCGGATCGTCGGAGCGCAGCAGGCCGATCTCGGGCAGGACGAGGCTCGAGGCGTCGGCCATGTCGCGGTCGAGCACGCCCGACAGCCAGCCTTCTTGCGTGGTGCCGCGCTGCAGGATCTCCTGGCGCAGCACGCCCGCCTTGCCCAGCCACTCGCGCGACTCGCCGTCGAGGCCGACGCGGCGGGCGATCAGGCCGAGGCGGTGCTGGGCCGCCCAGCACATGGCGGCGGAGAAGGTGTGGACCTCCTCGCGCTCGCGATACTCCCAGAGGCCGGCGTCGGGCGTGAGCGCGGCGCGGTGCGCCTCGTGGCCGACGGCACAGAGCTGGCGATAGAGCTCGACGTCGCCCTGGCGCGGCAGGCGCTCGTCCCAGAACATCTGCGCGGCGGTCAGCACCATCGAGCCGTAGACGTCGTTCTGCCGCTGGCCGACCGCGGCATTGCCGATGCGCACCGGTCCGTAGCCGCGATAACCCGGCAAAGTCTCGATCAGCCGCTCCATCGTGTCGGTGCCCGGCGCGATCGGGAAGAGCGGCGCCACGTTGTGGACCTCGCCGCGCGTGCTGCCGGCCTCGACGACGTCGACGATGAAGCGCACGTAGCTCTCCATGGTGCGCGTGGCCGAGAGACGGTTGAGCGCCGTCACCGTGAAGAAGGCGTCGCGCAGCCATGTGAAGCGGTAGTCCCAGTTGCGCACCGTGCCGGCGGCCTCGGGCACGGATGTGGTCAACGCCGCAAGCACCGCGCCCGTATCCTCGTAGCTGCAGAGCTTCAGCGTGATCGCGGCGCGGATGACCGCGACCTGCCAGTCGAACGGGATGTTGAGGTCGCGCACCCAGCCCTGCCAATAGACCTCGGTCTCGCTGAGGAACGAGCGGCTGAGCGCGTCGACATTGTCGGTGATGCTCTCGTCGGCGCCGACGATCAGGGTCATCGGCCGGTCGAGCGAGAACTCGGTCTCGTGCAGGACGTAGTTCAACGAGGCATCGGTCGTGAGGCGGAGGACCGACGCGTCGCCGTAGTAGCGGATATGGTTGCTGCCGACGGTGACCTGCGCCTTGTGGGCGCCATAGTCGAAAGTCGGCCGCAACCGAACGGTCACCCGCGGCCGCCCGGCCACCGGCTCGAGGCGGCGCACCAGCATGGGCGGCCGGAACATGCGGCCGAAGCGACGGAAGCGTGGCGCGAAGTCCCAGATCCGCGCCGAGCCGCCGGCCCCCTCGATCGTGGTCTCCAGGATCGCGGTGTTGGGCACGTAGCGCTGCCGGCTCTCTTTCGCACCTTCGACAACGACATCCATGAATCCGGTCTGGGGATCGTTGCCGCCCAGCAGCGCGTTGAATACTGGATCGCCGTCGAGACGACCCAACCCGTGCCAGACGTGGCGGCCGTTGCGATCGACGAGGCTCGCGATCGAGCAGTTGCCGACGACGCCGAGATCGAGACTGCTCATGCCGAGGCTCCCGCCGCCGCCTGTTTGGTCGGCACGCGACCGCCCATGCGCTCGATGTTGCGCACCAGCCAGGCGCGGACGAGCGCGGGATCGCCGTCGAACACTTCCTGTACGCGCAGGCCCTCGCCGCCGAAGCGTCGCGCCGCACTCATGCCCGCCTCGTCGGTAAAGTCGTCGCCGATGAAGATGGGGCGACGACCCTTGAACGAGGTGTCCTTCATCAGGCGCTCCACGGCGTGTCCCTTCGAGGTGGAGCGCGGGCCGATCTCGACCGCCTCGCGCGCCGGGATCAGCCGGAACCAGGGATGGTCGTCGGAGACCAGGGCGCGCACCAGCTTCCACACATCGTCGTGACGCTCCGGCGCGAGACGATAGTGGACGGCGCAGCCGTGCGGCTTGGGTTCGATGAGCACGCCCGGCCAACGTTCCGCCGCGGCGGCGAGCGAATCGCGCCATGCTTCGGAGACGCCGAGGCCGGCCGGCATCTCCTCGACCGTGCCGTCGCCGAAGCGCAGGCTGACCCCGTGCTCGCCGGCGGCGGCACAGATGAACGGCTTGAGAAGCTGGTCGATGGTTTTGAGCGAGCGGCCGCTCACGATGGCGAGCGCGCCGCCCAACAGGACATGAAGCTGCTCGAGCACGTCGGGCAGCGCCGGCGGCACGACGACGAGCTCAGGCGTCGCCGCGATCTCCAGCAGAGTGCCGTCGAGATCGAGGAAAAGCGCAGAGCCGTAGTCGAAATCCGGTGGTGCCATCTCGTCCCCTCTGCGCCGTTGCACTCGGTGGGCGCGAAGAGGCCGTGGACCGCTACACGCCGCGTTCGGGGGCCACCGACGGGCGGCCGCGCCTTGCGCGCCTGTGTTTAACGCTCACTCCCGACGGTCGGTTCCCGGAAAAAGACGAGATGTTGTGGCGGTACCGGGGCGGATGGGTCAGCGAAGCGTACCCATCTTCTGCCAGAACGGCTTTCCGCACTCATAGGCTGCCGCCGCCGGGGAGATTCCGGCGTCGCGCAGGCTGCGCGCGTCGAGCGCGGCCAGATAACGCCGCGCCTCGACGCGCCCGCGCCACAGAGCGAGCATCGCTGCCATGCGCGCCCGTAGGGTCGGACGCGACGCAGCGGCCGTCGAGAGACCGTGAGGCTGATGGACGAAGGCTTTGCGGGACAGGACGCTCATCTGAACCTTCCTTGGCTCTGATGAGACGAAGATGCGGCCCACGCGCCGGTCTCTCAATTACATGGCAGGTAATGAGCAAGCCGCGCTAGTCTTGCCGCCTGCGAACTGCCGGAGACCCCGTCCATGCTTCCCTCCCAACGCGCGCTGTTCGACATCCCGCGCGACATCTGCTTCCTGAATGCCGCGGCCTGGAGTCCGCTGCCGATCGCCGTGCAGGAGGCCGGGCGCGCCGGCGTCGGCCGCAAGGGCCAGCCGTGGAAGCTCGATGCCGCCTTCATGCAGGGCCAGTACGAACGCGCGCGCAAGGCGGCGGCGGCGTTGATCAATGCCGATCCGGCCGACGTCGCCCTGATCCCGTCGGTGGGCTACGGCGTCTCGACCGCCGGCAAGGTGATGACGATCCCGCGCGGCAGCCGCGTGCTGGTGCTGCAGGACGACCATACCTCGCCGGTGCTCGAATGGATGAGTCGCGCCGACGCGTCAGGCTTCTCGGTCGAGATGGTGAAGCAGCCGGCCGACGGCGACTGGACATCGGCCGTGCTTGAGGCGATCGACGCCAAGGACGCCGCGCCGCTTGCGCTCGTGTCTATCTCCTCGGTGCACTGGTCCGACGGCGGCGCGCTCGACATGCCGCGTATCGCCACGGCGGCGAAGGCCAAGGGCGCGGCGCTGCTGGTCGACGCCACGCACGATGCCGGCGTCCGCCGCATCGACGTGAAGACACTCGATCCCGACTTCCTGATCTTCCCGACCTATAAGTGGGTGCTGGGCCCCTACGGCCGCGCGTTCATGTATGTCGCCAAGCGCCATCAGAACGGCGTGCCGCTCGAGCAGACAGCGCCGGCGCGCAAGGGCGTGGCGGCGGAGCAGAAGGTCTATTTCCGCGATCTCTCCTATGCCGACGGCGCGCGGCGCTACGACATGGGCGAGCGCGACCACTTCATCTCGCTCGAGATGGCGGCGGTCGGCATGGAGATGATGGCCGGCTGGGGCAACGACCCGATCGTGGCGCGGCTGTCGATGCTGACGGATCGCCTGGCCGACGGGCTCGCCAACTCCGGTGTCCGCGTCCTCGACAGGAAGCTGCGTGCGCCGCACCTGATCTGCCTGCACTTCCCCAAGGGCATGTCCGACGAACTCCCGCAGAAGCTCGCGGCGGAGAACGTCTACGCAGCGCCGCGGCTCGGCCGCCTGCGCATCAGCCCGCACGTCTACAATGACGAGCAGGACGTCGATCGCTTCGTCGAGGTGTTCAAGAAGGTCGCTCTCTAGCCCTCACAGGTGGCGCGTCTCGGAAGGCGCCGTCGCCCAGTCGTTGTTCCGGCCATCTTGGAATACGATCTCGCGCGCGGCGAACTGCTCCGGCGCATCGCCGTCGAGGCAGGCGACATTGATCGCGTAGAAGGTGCCGCCCAGCGCCTCCATGTGGCCGCGGCCGAACGGCTTGGTGCCGCACTGCTTGCAGAAGAAGTGGTGGATCGTGCCGCTGCCGAAGCGGTAGTCGGTGAGTGCATCCTCGCCGCTCATCAGGCGGAATTCGTCCCTCCGGACGATCGACTTCCAGTACCGGCCCTTGGCGCACATCGAGCAATTGCAGCGACTCGTGTCCGCCGCGGCATCGAGCTGGCATTCGAAGCGCACGGCGCCGCAATGGCAGCCGCCCTGGTAGGTTTTCTTCATGGCGATGCACCTTCGGATTGACACTTAACGAATTGGTTAAGTGTTGAAGCGACAATCCCCGCCTGTCAAGGTCGCTGCGGGGAGCAAGAGGGGTTGGTCATGCGTGGTACCCGTCGTCATCTGCTGGTCGCGGCGCTCGCCGCACCGTTCGTCGCGCCTTTCGCAACTCGGGGCGCGCTCGCGCAGGGCAAGTATCCCGAGAAGCCGATCAAGATCATCGTGCCCTTTCCGCCGGGCGGTGGCGTCGATCTGACGGCGCGGCTCCTCATGGAACCGTTGTCCAAGGAACTCGGCCAGTCGATCGTCGTCGAGAACAAGGGCGGTGCCGGCGGCATCATCGGCGTCGAGGCGATGTCGCACGCCCCGCCGGACGGCTACACACTGTCGCTCACCGGCGCCGGCACACTGACCGCAGGCCCGCATCTCCGCACCAAGATGCCCTACGATCCGCTGGCGCTGGCGCAGATCACGCGGCTGGTGCGCATGCCGTTCATCGTGGCGGTGCGCAACGACCTCCCCGCCAAGACGCTGCCCGAGTTCATGGAGCACGCGAAGCGCCAGGAGCTGCGCTGGGCGTCCGGCGGCATCGGCACCAGCCAGCATCTCGCGGGCGAGCTGTTCACCCAGATGTCCGGCCTCAAGATGATCCACGTGCCCTATCGCGGTACCGGCCCGGCGCTGAACGATCTCGCCGCCGGCATCGTCGACGCCTATTTCGGCGATCCCGCGACGCTCGGCCTGATCCGCAGCGGCAAGGTGCGCGCCATGGCCGTGACCTCGCCCGAGCGCTGGCCCGTCCTGCCCGACACGCCGGCCGTCGCCGAAGCCGTCAAAGGCTACGCGGCCGAGAACTGGTACGGGATCGCCGCGCCCGCCGGCACGCCCAAGCCGATCGTCGACCGGCTCAACGCCGCCATCGCCAAGGTACTGGCCGAGCCCGACGTGAAGAAGAAGTACGACGACAACGGCCTCACGCCCGCCGTGCTCTCGCCGGATGACTACGTGGCCTTCCTGAAGCGCGACTCGGTCACCTGGGGTGACGTGGTGCGCAAGGGCAACATCAAGCTCGACGAACAATAAGAATGTCTGCGCGTCTGGCCGTCGATATCGGCGGCACGTTCACCGATGTCGTGCTGGAAACCGGCACGACGGCCCATTCCATCAAGGTTCTGACCACGCCCGATGCGCCGGAGCGCGCCGTCATGGACGGCGTGCGCACCATCCTGGCGCAAGCCAAGGTCAAGTCGTCCGACGTCACCCTGGTGGTGCACGGCACCACGCTCGCCACCAACGCGCTGATCGAACGCAAGGGCGCACGCACCGCGCTGGTGACGACCGCGGGCTTCCGCGACTCCGTCGAGATGGCCTGGGAGCACCGCTTCGAGCAGTACGACATCTACATGGAGCGGCCCGATCCGCTGGTGTCGCGCGACCTGCGGTTCGGCGTGCCCGAGCGCGTGGCGGCCGACGGCGCCGTGCTGCTGGCGCTCGATGATAAGGCGGTCGCCAAGGTGGCGGCCGAGCTCAAGGTGGCGAAGATCGAGGCGGTCGCCGTCTGCTTCCTGCACAGCTTCACCAACGAGGCGCACGAGCGGCGGACGGGCGAGATCCTGGCGAAGGAGTTGCCCGGCGTCGCGATCTCGCTCTCCTGCGAGGTCTGCCCCGAGATCCGCGAGTACGAGCGCACCTCGACCACCATCGCCAACGCCTATGTGTTGCCCCGGATGGCAGGCTATCTCGGCCAGCTCGAAGCCGACCTGAAGAAGGAAGGGATCGCGGGCCCGCTGCTGCTCATGATGTCATCCGGCGGCATCACCACGGTCGACACGGCGCGGCGCTATCCGGTGCGCCTGGTCGAGAGCGGCCCGGCTGGCGGCGCGATCCTGGCCCGCACGGTCGCGGCCGAGAACGACGCCCGCAAGGCCGTCGCCTTCGACATGGGCGGCACCACCGCCAAGCTGACCCTGCTCGACGACCTGGAGTTGCAGCGCTCGCGGCAGTTCGAGGTCGCACGCGCCTATCGCTTCGTGCAGGGCTCCGGCCTGCCGGTACGCATCCCCGTCATCGAGCTGGTCGAGATCGGCGCCGGCGGCGGCTCGATCGCGCGCCTCGATGCACTCGGCCGCATCCAGGTCGGCCCCGACTCGGCCGGCAGCGTGCCCGGCCCCGCGAGCTACGGCCGCGGCGGCACCGAGCCCACCGTCACCGACGCCGACACCGCGCTGGGCCGCCTCGATCCCACGCGGTTCGCCGGCGGCGCCATTCCGCTTCATCGCGACAAGGCCGAGGTTGCCCTGCAAGCCATCGCTCGCCCGCTCAAGACCGACGCTCTGGGCGCGGCGGCCGGCGTCGCCGAGATCGTCGACGAGACGATGGCGAGTGCCGCCCGCGTGCATGCCGTCGAGAACGGCAAGGACACGGCCGATCGCGCCCTGATCGCCTTCGGCGGTGCGGCACCCCTTCACGCCGCGCGGCTGGCTCGCAAGCTCGGAATGAAGCAGGTGATCGTGCCGGTCGGCGCGGGCGTGGGCTCCGCTTTCGGCTTCCTGCGCGCGCCCATCGCCTACGAGGTCGTGCGCACGCGTCACCTCAGGCTCGACATGTTCGACGCCAAGATGCTGAACGAGTTGTTCGCCGCCATGCGCACCGAGGCCGAGGCGGTCGTGCGGCCGGCGGCGCCCGGCGAGAAGCTGGTCGAGCAGCGCCTGGCGTTCATGCGCTATCGTGGCCAGGGCCACGAGATCGCCGTCCCCCTGCCCAACCAGCCCTTCGCCGCCGATGCGGCCGGCGAGCTCCGCCGGCGCTTCGAGGCGACCTACGAGACCGTGTTCGGCCGCGCGATTCCCAAGCTCGAGGTCGAGGCGCTGACCTGGACCCTGTCGCTCGCCACCGATAGACCGCTACCGCCAGCCGCGAAGCCGGTCGCAGCGGCGAAGGCGCCGGCACCGACTGGCCATCGCGAAGTGCTCGATCCCGCAAGCGGCGCGCGGGAGAAGGCGGCCATCCACGAACGCGATGCGCTGAAGCCCGGCATGTCGCTCGACGGGCCGGCGCTGATCGTCGAGGACGGCACCACCACCGTTGTGCCCAAGGGCTTCATCGCCCGCATCAATTCCGTGAGCCAGATCGTCCTGGAGGACCGCGCATGAGCACGCCTGCGGACATTCGTCTTCAAGTCATGTGGAACCGCCTGCTCTCCGTCGTCGAGGAGCAGGCCCGCGCCCTGGTGCGCACCGCCTTCTCGACCAGCGCCCGCGAGGCCGGCGACATCTCGGCCGGCGTGTTCGATCTAAAGGGCCAGATGCTGGCGCAGGCCGTCACCGGCACGCCGGGTCACGTCAACTCGATGGCGCGGAGCGTCATCCACTTCATCCGCGAATTCCCGGTCGAGACCATGAAGCCGGGCGACGCCTACATCACCAACGATCCCTGGAAGGGCACCGGCCATCTCTACGACATCGTCGTCACCTCGCCCGCCTTCCACAACGGCAAGCTGGTGGCGCTGTTCTCCTGCACCACGCACGTCGTCGACATTGGCGGCCTCGGCCAGTCGCCCGACGGGCGCCAGGTGTTCCACGAAGGCCTGTTTCTGCCGCTGCTGCCGCTGATGCGCGAAGGCGAGGTCGACGAGAGCGTGATGCGCATCATCCGCGCCAACGTCCGCGAGCCGGTCCAGGTCGAGGGCGACATCCATGCGCTGATCGGCTGCAACGGCATCGGCGAGAAGCGGCTCTCGGACATGATGGCCGAGCACGGCATCGACAATCTCGACGAGCTGGGTACCCACATCATCGAGAAGAGCCGCGCCGGCATGGTGGCGGCGATCGGCAAGCTGCCGCGCGGCACCTGGAAGGGCCACATGCGGATCGACGGCTACGATGCGCCGATCGACCTGCACGCCGCCGTCTCGATCCACGCCGATCATATCGCGGTCGACTATGCCGGCACCTCCGGCTCGTCGATCTACGGCATCAACTCGCCGATGTGCTACACCGAGGCCTACACCGCTTTCGGTATCAAGTGCGTCGTGGCGCCGACCATTCCCAACAATGCCGGCACGCTCGACTCGATCCTGGTGACGGCGCCCGAGAACACCATCGTCAACGCACTATTTCCTGCGGCAGTGAACGCGCGCAGCACGATCGGCCACATGCTGCCTGATGTCTGCTTCGATGCGCTGCATCAGGTGATCCCGGGTCAGGTGCCGGCGGAGGGCACATCGAACCTCTGGAACCTGAAGCTCGGCGCCGGCCACGGCATGACCGGCACGATCGGCAACAGCCGGCCCTTCATGGTGACGACCTTCCATTCCGGCGGCACCGGTGCGCGACCGACGCTCGATGGCCTCTCGGCCACGCCCTTCCCGTCCGGCGTGCGCAACGTGCCGGTCGAGATCACCGAGACCATCGCGCCGGTCGTCGTTTGGAAGAAGGAGTACCGCCAGGATTCCGGCGGCGCCGGCGAGCAGCGCGGTGGGCTAGGCCAGGTCATGGAAGTCGAACATCGCGAGGGCGCGCCGTTCGGCATCTTCGCGACCTTCGAGCGCGTGAAGCATCCGGCGCGTGGCCGCGACGGCGGCAAGGCCGGCGGCAACGGCCGCCTGTCACTCGCCTCCGGCCAGGAACTGAAGCCCAAGGGCTTCCAGACCATTCCGGCCGGCGAACGGCTGGTGGTCGAGATGCCGGGCGGCGGCGGCTACGGCGATCCGAAGAAGCGCGATCCGGAAGCCGTCAAACGCGACATCCGGCTCGGCCTGGTCAGCAAGGAAGCCGCCAAGGCGGCCTACGGCATCGACGGCGACTGACCCGTCTGAGCCTGCCTCAGAAGGTCTTGTTGGCCTGGGGGCGGTGCTTGTTGCGCAGCGTGAACTTCTGGCGCTCCGCCTTGCGCGGCGCGCGCACCCAGACCTCGCGATTGGGATGCAGGCCGCCGCCGCGTGTCGCCGGCACCGCGCTGGTACGGGCACGCTGCAGCAGGCGCGTGTCGGCAACACCGCAATTGGGATGGAGGCCGCCATTGGCCGCGACCGCCTTGTCCCACGCCGCCTTGCGCTTGGCGTAGGTCGCGGGATCCGAGAGCGCCGTGCAGTTCAGCTCGTTGCTGTTGAGGTCGGCCACGATCTCGTCGCCATCCTCGATCAGCGCGATCGGGCCGCCGAGGGCAGCTTCCGGACCGACATGGCCGATCACGAGGCCGACCGAACCGCCCGAGAAGCGCGCGTCGGTCATCAGGGCCACGACGATGTTGCGCTCGCGGCACAGCGTCGTGATGCGCGAGGTGGGATCGAGCATCTCCGGCATGCCGGGCGCGCCGCTCGGCCCTTCGTAGCGCACGATGATCATGTCGTGGTTCTGGAACGTCTCCGGCGTCTCATCGAGCGCCTTGAGCAGGCCCTGCTCACCCTCGAAGACGCGGGCGCGGCCGCGGAACAGGTTGTTCTCGAGGCCGCCTTCGACGCCGGCGAGCTTCAGGATCGCGGAGAAGTCCGGCGACAGGTTGCCGCCCAGCATGCGCAGGCCACCGGTCGGCTTGTAGGGCTTCTCGACCGGATAGACGACGCGGCCATCGGCCTTCTTGGAGCCGAGACGCGCGACCTGCTGCGCCAGCGTCTCGCCGGTGCAGGTCAGTACGTCGCCGTTGAGCAGGCCCGCTTCGAGCAGCTCGCGCACGATCACCTGCACGCCGCCCACCTGGTCGATGTCGACCATCGAATACTTGCCGTAGGGCCGCGCGTCGGTGAGCACCGGCACGACATGCTGCGAGAGGTAGTTGAACTCCTCCGGCGTCATGACGTCCTTCCAGAAGTCGGCGAAGCCGGCGGCCCGCGCGATCTCCGGCACGTGCAGCACGACATTGGTCGAGCCGCCGACAGCCATCGCCACGATCACCGCGTTGCGCAGCGAATCGCGCACGACGATGTCGCGCGGCTTAAGGTCCTTCTTGATCAGGTTGGCGAGATGATCAACCAGCTCGGCGGCGAACTCGTTGGTGCGGCGCGGATCGTCGGACGGCGGCGCCACCATCTGCAGCGGCTGCATGCCGACCACACCGATGAAAGTCTGCATGGTGTTGTAGGTGAACATGCCGCCGCAGCTGCCGTAGCCCGGGCAGGCATGGCAGGCGATGTGGTGGCGGTACTCGGCATCGGGATGGCCGGCGACCTGGTAGGCACTCACGATGTCGAGCGCCTCGCCCGTGTTCGGATCCTTGCCGGGATGGATGGCGCCGTCCGACATGATGATCGAGGGCAGGTTGTGCTCGAGCAGTGCGGACAGAGTGCCGACCGGCGGCTTGTCGCAGGCCACGACCGCGATCGTGCCGGCGAGGCCGGTGGCGCTGAGATGCTCGCACAGCGCGTCGTTGGTGACCTCGCGGCCGATCAGCG
>SCVT01000536.1 GCA_004296815.1 Reyranella sp.
GAACCGATCGGCCGAGCCGAGGACATCGCCGCTGCGACCAGCCGCCTGCTCGCCGCGCTCTGCCGCCAGTTCGAGCAGGCGGGCGTCGGCGCACGCAAGCTCGAGATCGCGCTCTACCGCGTCGACGGCTCGGTCGATCGCACCGCCATTGGCACCAGCCGGCCCAACCGCGACAACCCGAAGCTGATGAAGCTCTTCGAGGAGAAGCTGGGCGAGCTCGATCCCGGCTTCGGCGTCGAGCTGATGATCCTCGCTGCGCC
The DNA here is from genome assembly GCA_004296815.1 of Reyranella sp. Classification (GTDB taxonomy): domain Bacteria; phylum Pseudomonadota; class Alphaproteobacteria; order Reyranellales; family Reyranellaceae; genus Reyranella. The sequence goes on from SCVT01000536.1 coordinate 261, forward strand.
CGAGGTCGAAGCGTGGAGCGGCACGCAGGATGCCCTGCCCGACCAGGACGCGCCCGCGGTGCCGGCCGGCGCCGACGGCACGATCGATCTCGCGGATCGACTCGCGCTGCGGCTGGGCGCGGAGAGCGTCGTGCGCCTGCTGCCGCGCGACAGCCACCTGCCCGAGCGCGTGGCTGTCAGCGCGCCCGTCTCGTCGAAGCCCGCCGCGAACGGCGCCTGGAAGCGCGTGGGCGGCATGAAGGGGGCGCGGCCGACGCGGCTGCTGCAGCGGCCTGAGCCGGTCGAGGTCACCGCCTTCGTGCCCGACGATCCACCTTCGGTCTTCCACTGGCGCCGGCACGCGCACCGCATCGTGCGCGCCGACGGGCCGGAGCGGATCGCCGACGAGTGGTGGCGGCCCCGCCCCGACGGCAGCCGGCCGCCGGCCAACGATGTGCCGCCGGTGCGCGACTACTACCGTGTCGAGGACGACGACGGCGGCCGCTTCTGGCTGTTCCGCGACGGGCCCTACCGGCTCGCCGCCAATGGCCAGCCGACTGCCCGCTGGTACCTCCACGGTTTCTGCGCCTGACGGAACGAGAGGGAGAGACGATGAAGAAGTACCGCAACACGCTCACCATCCGCGGCCTCGACGATGCGGTCATCGAGCGCCTGAAGGCGCGCGCCCGCACCAAGGGCCGCTCGCTCGAGGCCGACCTGCGCGACCTGCTGGTCCTCACCTCGCGCCAGCCGCTGGTGCTCGATGCAATTGCCGAGGCCGACCGCATCGCCGCCATGACGCCGCTCGACGTGCCGCAGACCGACAGCGGAGCGCTCGCCTGCGCCGGAGGTGCGCCATGATCGTCGTGGTCGAGCCCGGCGTCGCCATCAAGTGGTTCGTCGAGGAGCCGCTGCGCCCGCAGGCGCGCTCGCTGCTGGTCGACAAGCACGAGCTGATCGCGCCCGACATCCTGATCGCGGGCGTGGCGGAGCTCGCCTGGAAGAAGGCGACGCGCGGCGAGATCACGGCCGAGCAGGCCGAGCCCATCGTGCGCAACATCGCGCTGCCCTCCTTCGTCTCGGCCTTCGTCGACTCGGCCCGCCTGCGCAACCGCGCCCTGGCGATCGCCCTGCAGTGCGGCCGGCCGGTGCACGACTGCTTCTACGCCGCCTGCGCCGAGGCCGCGTCGGCGCCGCTGGTCAGCACCGACGAGACCTTCCTGCAGGCGCTCAAGGTCGAGGGCATCGACCTGCGCGGCATCCCGCTCGCCCGCGTGCACGAGCTCGCCGGGATGTGAGCTGATGGACTACGCCGAGCTTCAGGTCACGACCAACTACAGCTTCCTGCGCAGCGGCTCGCATCCGGCCGAGCTGGTGCAGCGGGCGATCGAGCTCGGCCACACCGCCATCGGCATCACCGACCGCAACACCCTGGCCGGCGTCGTGCGAGCGTTCGCCGCCGCCAAGGGAGAGAAGAAGGCCGATCCCGACCGGATCAAGCTGCTGGTCGGCAGCCGCCTCGAGACGCGCGACGGCTACTCGCTGCTCGCCTACCCGACCGACCTCGACGCCTACAAGCGCCTCGCGCGCCTGCTGACGCTGGGCAACCGGCGCGCGGACAAGGGCAAGTGCGATATCGGCTTCGACGATCTGGCCGAATATGCCGAAGGTCTTCTGGCCATCGTCCTGCCGCCGCGCCGACCCGAGGATCCCGCCTTCCGCGAGCGGCTGCGGGCGCTCGCCCGGCTGTTCGGCGACCGCTGCTATCTCGCCAGCACGATGCTCTATCGCGGCGACGATGCGCGCCGCCTCATGCAGCTCGACGACCTCGCCCACGAGATGGGCGTGAAGCTCGTGGCCACCAACGACGTCCACTATCACGCGCCCGAGCGACGGGCGCTGCAGGACGTGGTGACGGCCATCCGGCTCGGCTGCACCGTCGATGGGCTGGGCTTCCGCCGCTTCGCCAGCGCCGAGCGTCATCTCAAGGACGGCACGGAGATGGCGCGCCTGTTCCGCCGCCATCCGCACGCCATCGCCGCCACGCAGGAGATCGTCCGGCGCTGCAGCTTCTCTCTGCGCCAGCTCAACTACCAGTATCCGGTCCTGTACGAAGGCGGCGAGACGCCGATGGACAAGCTCGCCCGGCTCACCTGGGCCGGCGCCAAATGGCGCTACCCCAAGGGCGTGCCGGACAAGATCGCCAACACGATCCGGCACGAGTTCGAGCTCATCCGGAACAAGGGCATCGCCCCCTACTTCCTGACGGTGCACGAGATCGTCCAGTACGCCCGCGGCAAGGGCATCCTCTGCCAGGGGCGCGGCTCGGCCGCCAACTCCGCCGTCTGCTACTGCCTCGGCGTCACCTCGGTGAATCCCGACAAGTTCGACGTCCTGTTCGAGCGCTTCCTGTCGAACGCCCGCGACGAGCCGCCCGACATCGACGTCGACTTCGAGCACGAGCGCCGCGAGGAGGTGATCCAGTGGATCTACGGGGAGAAAGGCCGCTCGCGCGCCGCTCTCGCCGCCACGGTGATCTCCTTCAGGAGCCGCAGCGCCATCCGCGAGGTCGGCAAGGCGCTCGGCCTCTCGCCCGACACGGTGGGCGTGATGGCCGACACGGTCTGGGGCATGGGATCGAGCGGCGTGAAGGTCGACCATGTCCTCGAGGCAGGCCTCGATCCGACGGATCCGCGCCTGATGCTGGCGCTCGAACTTTCGTCCGCTTTGTGCGGCTTCCCGCGCCATCTCTCCCAGCATGTCGGCGGCTTCGTGCTGACCGAGGACCGGCTCGACGAGCTGGTGCCGATCCAGAACGCGGCGATGGAAGAGAGAACCGTCATCGAGTGGGACAAGGACGATCTCGACGTGCTGGGCATCTACAAGGTCGACGTGCTGGCGCTCGGCATGCTGACCGCGCTGCGCAAGGGTTTCGACCTGATCGAGAAGCATTACGGCGAGAAGCTCACGCTCGGCATGGATGATGAGGATCCGGCGGTCTACGACATGCTCTGCCGCGGCGAATCGGTCGGCGTCTTCCAGGTCGAAAGCCGGGCGCAGATGTCGATGCTGCCGCGACTGAGACCCCGTAAGTATTACGATCTCGTCGTCGAGGTCGCGATCGTGCGCCCGGGCCCCATCCAGGGCGGCATGGTGCACCCTTACCTGAAGAATCGTGCCGATCCGGACGCCGTCGTCTATCCCAAGCCCGAACTCAGGGAAGTCCTCAAGAGAACGCTGGGTGTGCCATTGTTCCAGGAGCAGGCGATGCAGATCGCCATGGTCGCGGCGGGTTTCGAGGCGGAGGAAGCAGACCGCCTGCGCCGCGCCATGGCGACGTTCCGCCACAACGGGACCATCCATCTCTTCAAGGCGCCCTTCATCGAAGGCATGGTGAAGAACGGCTACGAGCGCGACTTCGCCGAGCGTTGCTTCCGGCAGATCGAAGGGTTCGGCGAGTACGGCTTCCCCGAGAGCCATGCCGCGAGCTTCGCGATCCTGGTCTACGACTCCTCATACGTGAAGCACTACTACCCCGAGGTCTTCGCGGCGGCCCTGCTCAACTCCCAGCCCATGGGCTTCTACGCGCCGGCGCAGCTCATCCGCGACGCCCGCGACAATGGCGTCGAGGTGCGGCCGCCTGACATCAACGCGAGCGCCTGGGATTGCACGCTGGAGCCCAGCCAGAACAACCGCTGCGCCCTGCGGCTCGGTCTGCGCCAGGTCCAGGGACTGTCCCAGGACGATGTCGACCGCATGGTCGCGCAACGCACGACGCCCTTCCGCGATCCCGCCGACCTGTGGCGGCGCGCCGGCCTCACCAAGCGCCAGATCGTGGCGCTCGCCCGCGCCGACGCCTTCGCCTCGCTCGGCCTCTCGCGCCGCGACGTGCTGTGGGCGGTGCGCGGCTTCTCCGACGTGGCGCTGCCACTGCTCGACCGCACGCCCGATCCCGAGCCCTCCGTCACCCTGCCGGCGCTGACGCTCGGCGAGCAGGTGGTCGACGACTACGGCAGCATCTCCATGACCTTGCGCGAGCATCCCCTCGCCCTGCTGCGCACGACCTTCGCCGACCGCGGCATCTCCAGCACGGCAGTCCTGAAGGAGTCGCGGAACGGCGACGTGTTCTCGCTGGCCGGCCTCGTGCTAGTGCGCCAGCGGCCGGGCACCGCCTCGGGCGTGGTGTTCGTCACCATCGAGGACGAGGCGGGGATCGCCAACCTCGTGGTCTGGCCCAAGGTGTTCGAGGCGCATCGCCGCATCGTGATGGGCTCCCGCCTGATGGGCGTGCGCGGCCGGATCCAGCGCGAGGGCGAAGGCGACTATGTCGTGATCCACCTCGTCGCCGAGGAACTGTGGGACCTCTCGGCCGAGCTCGATTCCATCTCCGCGCTCGACACATTCCACCTGGTCAACGGCCGCGGCGACGAGGTGCGCAGCGATCCCGGCGACCGCCGCGTGAAGGTCGCGGAAGCCAACGCCACCCGCCATCGCTCGAGCAAAGGTCCGACCGCCAAGCCGGGCTACGATCGCAGCCGCATCGTTCTCGACCGGCCCAAGATTCGCATCCATAGTCGCGACTTCCACTGATCCGGTGTCCGGCTTACGTGCGTCTGCTCGTCGCTTTCCTGATCGCCCTCTCTCTGGCGGGCCCCGCCGCTGCGCAGGCGCTGGAGGACTGCCCGCTCTACGCGCCCAGCACGCTGGAAGCCTGGATCGCCTCGCCGGACCTCAAGATCGCGGCCTACGGCTACACCTGCCGCATGATCAACATCGACGCGACCTTGAGCCGGGCGACGCGCGAGAACACACAAGGCGACCGTGCCGCCTGGACGGAGGCTTACCGCCGCACGCTGGAGCGCGTCCGCGAGGCGAGCGCCGTCAATCGGCGCTGGGCCGGCACGGAGGCCACGCGCAACCTCGCCGTCCTGACGCGTCTCGAAGTGAAATACCGTCGACTGGCCGAGCTCTGAGCGCCGGGTCAGACGAGCCGCGTCGCCTCGTCGATCAGCTCCTGCGCGGCGATATCAAGCAGCTCGTCCTCGGCGGTGCCGTCCAGCACGCGCTCGCGGCCGATCTCCAGCAGCACCGGCACGGCGAGCGGCGAGATGCGGTCGAGCCGGCGATATTCGATGCGGCCCTTGGCGCGCTTCAGAAGCTCGCCCAGCCGTTTCAGGTCGGCGAGCTGCCAGGCCGCGTCCTGGCGCGTGGCGCGCAGCAGGATGTGGCCGGGCTCGTGCTGGCGCAGCGTGTCGTAGATCAGGTCCGAGCTGAACGTGACCTGCCGGCGCGACTTCTCCTCGCCCGGGAAGCGCCGCTCGATCAGGCCGGCGATCACCGCGACGTTGCGGAAGGAACGCCGCAGCATGGTCGACTCGTCCATCCAAGCTTCGAGGTCGTCGCCCAGCATGTCCTCGTCGAAGAGCTGGTCGAGCTGCGCCTTGGTCGGCGGCCTGAGGCCCCAGAGGCCGAGCACGTAGTCGGTGGCGACGAAGCCCAAAGGCTTCAGCCCCATGCGCTCCATGCGCCGCGTCAGCAGCATGCCGAGCGTCTGGTGGGCGTTCCGGCCCTCGAAGCAATAGGCCACGATGAACTGCTTGCCCCCGCGCGGGAATCCCTCGATCAGCAGCTTGTCGCTGCCGGGAAGCGCCGAGCGCCAGGCCTGGATGCGCAGCCACTCGCGTACCTCGGCCGGCAGCTTCGGGTGCCGCGACGGATCCTGCAGGATGCCGCGCACGCGGTCGGCGAGGAACGTGGACAGCGGCAGGCGCCCACCGCCATAGGCCGGCACCTTGGGATCGCCGCCGGTCGCGGGCGAGCAGATCGCTGCCAGATCCTTTACGCCCTCGAAGCGCAGCATGCGGCCGGCGAAGACGAACGTGTCGCCCGGGACGAGGCCCTGCACGAAGGCCTCCTCGACCTCGCCCAGTACGGGGCCGCGGCGCAGCCGCACCTTGAGCAGCGGCAGCTCGACGATGGTGCCGACATTCATGCGGAACTGCCGCGCCACCAGCGGCGAGGCCAGCATCCAGCGCCCGTCCGGCAGCTTCTTCAGTCGGTGCCAGCGGTCGTAGGCCGCGAGCGCGTAGCCGCCGGTCGCCACGAAATCGAACGTGTCGTCGAAATCTTGGCGCGGCAGTTCGCGATAGGGCAGTGCGCGCCGCACCTCGTGGAAGAAGGCCTCGCGGTCGATCGGCTGGGCGCAGGCGGTGCCCACGATGTGCTGCGCCAGCACGTCGAGACAGGGCGGTCGCGGCGGATCGCCGTCGAGCTCGCGCGCCTCGACCGCCTCCAGTGCCGCGAGCGACTCCAGCACCTCGAAGCGGTTGGCCGGGGCGATCATGGCGCGGCTCGGCTCGTCGAGCCGGTGGTTGGCGCGGCCGATCCTTTGCATCAGGCGGCTGACGCCTTTGGGTGCGCCCATCTGGACCACGAGGTCGACATCGCCCCAGTCGATGCCGAGGTCGAGCGAGGAGGTCGCCACCACCGCACGCAGCTTGCCGGCCGCCATTGCCGCCTCGACCTTCCGGCGCTGCTCCACGGCCAGCGAGCCGTGATGCAGGCCGATCGAGAGGT
>SCVT01000537.1 GCA_004296815.1 Reyranella sp.
GGCCACGTCGGACAGGGCCTCGATCTGGTGCCGCCACAGGCGGGCGGTGTTGAGCAGGCCCGGCAGCAGGACGAGTGGCGAACGCGGCATGTCTGGCGACTCCCCCCCGAAAGCCTCGGACAAGGCCTCAGATCTGGATCTGGTTGCCGAGTTCGATAGCGCGGTTGGGCGGGATACGGAAGAAGGTCTTGGTGGCGGAGGCCGAATGGGCGAGCGAGATGAACCAGTCGCGGCGCCAGCGGCCGAGCTTGGAATGCTGCGAGGGCACCAGGGTCTCGCGGCCGAGGAAGAAGGAGGTCTCCATCTCGTCGTAGGCGATGCCGTGCGGGCGGCAGGCGCGCAGCGCCTCGGGGATGTCGGGCTGCTCGGTGAAGCCGTAATGGGCGATCACGGTGTGGAAGCCCTTGCCCAGCCGCTCGACCTCGACCCGGTTGGCCTCGGGCACCGACGGCACGTCCATCGTGTCGACCTGCAGGATGATGATGCGCTCGTGCAGGACCTTGTTGTGCTTGAGGTTGTGCAGGAAAGCCTGCGGCGTGTGGCTGGCGTCGGCGGTGAGGAAGACCGCGGTGCCGGCAACGCGGTCGGGCGCGCGCTCCATGCGGGTGAGGAACTGCTTGAGCGGCAGCGCCCCCTCGCTCATCTCGGTGGCGACCAGGCGGCGGCCTTTACGCCAGGTCGTGATGGTGAAGTAGATCAGGAAGGCGATGATCAGCGGCAGCCAGCCGCCGTCGGGGATCTTGAGCGCGTTGGCGATGAAGAAGGCGAGGTCGGGGATGGCAAGCAAGCCGAACACGCCGGCGGCCATCGGCCACGACCAGCGCCAGACCAGGATGGCGACGGCCATGGCGAGCGCCGCATCGACCAGCATGGCGCCGGTGACGGCCAGGCCATAGGCGCCGGCCAGCGCGCCCGAGGAGCCGAAGCCCACGACGACCGCGACGACGCCCGACATCAGCAGCCAGTTCACGCGCGGGATGTAGATCTGGCCGATCGCGGTCTCGGACGTGTGCTGGATCTCCATGCGCGGCAGGTAGCCGAGCTGGATCGCCTGGCGGGTCAGCGAGAACACGCCGGTGATGACGGCCTGCGAGGCGATCACGGTGGCGAGAGTCGAGAGCGCCACGAGGAAGATGATGTAGTCCTCGGGTACCAGCTCGAAGAAGACGTGATGCACGACCTCGGGGTTCTCGATGATCATCGCGCCCTGGCCGAAATAGTTCAGCAGCAGGCCGGGCATGACGAGGCTGAGCCAGGCGGTGCGGATGGGCTTCCTGCCAAAATGGCCCATGTCGGCGTACAGGGCCTCGGCGCCCGTGACGGCCAGGACGATCGAGCCGAAGGCCCAGAAGATGCCGAAGCCGCGGTCGGCGATCAGGTCGTAGGCGTAGATCGGGTTGATTGCCTGGAGGACGGAGGGGTTCTTCACGACCTGCCAGAGGCCCAGCACGCCCAGCACGACGAACCAGATGAACATGACCGGCCCGAACAGCCGGCCGACATCGGCGGTGCCGCGCGACTGCAGGAAGAACAGCCCGACCAGGATGCAGAGCGACAGCGGCACGACCAGCGGCGTGAAGGCCGGCGTCACCGCCGACAGGCCCTCGACGGCGCTCATCACCGACATGGCGGGCGTGATGATGGCGTCGCCGTAGAACAGGGCGAGACCGATCACGGCGAGCACGGTGATGGCGCGCCGGACGTTGCGCGCCTTGCCGTTCAGGCCGCGGGTGGCGAGCGTCGCCAGCGCCAGCACGCCGCCCTCGCCCTTGTTGTCGGCGCGCATGATCAGCGCCACGTACTTGATGGTGACGGTGAGCGTCACCGCCCAGAACAGGACCGACAGGACGCCCAGCACGTGCTCGGGCGTCGGCGTCAGCCCGTGCTGGAAGGATTCACGCAGCGCGTAGAGCGGGCTGGTGCCGATGTCGCCGAACACCACGCCGAGCGCGCCCACGATCAGGGCGGCGCCCACCGGATGCGGTGTCTGCGGAGCCTGGTCGCCGGTGGCGCTGGTCTGGGTTTGCGAGGATTCGGCTGGAGCCATGATGTCAAAAAGCCGCCGAAGGCGGCGGCGCGGCGAGGGGTGTGCGCCCGGGCCCTCGGCCTGTCAACGCGCCAAAAGGAGGGGTGTTGCGACTAAAGCGCTTGACTCGCACGGTGCGCGCAGGCGGCCTTGGGGACATGACCGACCATGTCGATGTCAGCCAGCCGCGCCTCT
>SCVT01000538.1 GCA_004296815.1 Reyranella sp.
GCTCTTCCGATCTATCGACATGATCCGACGTTACAGCGCGCCCTCGCCGCGTGCTATGGCGGGTGCATCATGGCCAAGGCCGCTTCCCGGATCGTCCTCGACAAGAAGAACCTCAAGAAGGCGCTGCGCGAGCTCGCGGACGCCGACCCCGACATCGCGCGCGCGCTGGCTGAGGCGGGGCATCCCGAGCTGCGCGAGATGCCGACCGGCTACGGCGGGCTGATGCGCTCGATCGTGGGTCAGCAGGTCTCGGTCCATGCCGCACGCTCGATCTGGCTGCGCCTCGAGGCCGCCGTGCCATCGATGGAGCCCGCGGCGTTCCTCCAGAAGACCGACGACGATCTGCGCGCCGTCGGCCTTTCCGGCGCCAAGATGAAGTACGGCCGCAGCCTCGCCAGCGACATCGTCGAAGGCCGCATCAGCTTCGATGCGCTGAACGATCTCGACGATGCCGCGGCGATCGCCATGCTGACGCAGGCCAAGGGCATCGGGCCGTGGACGGCCGAGATCTATCTGATGTTCGCGCACGGACGGCCCGACATCATGCCGGGCCTCGACCTCGGCCTGGTGGTGGCGGCCCAGCATCTGAAGCGGCTGCGCAAGCGGCCCGATGCAAAGCGGCTTCTCAAAATCGCCGAGGCCTGGCGGCCCTGGCGCAGCGCCGCGGCGCTGGTGCTCTGGCACTATCGCCGCAACATGCCGGACTGGAGCGCGAGGGAGAAGAAGGCGACATGACCGACAAGCTCGAAGGGCCGAGCCATGGCCCGCATTCCGGCGGCAACCCCGGCCACCTCGTGGTCCTGCTGCACGGCTACGGCGCCGACGGCAACGACCTGATCGGCCTGGCGCCGCTGTTCGCCCAGCTCATGCCCGACGTCGTCTTCCACGCGCCCAACGCGCCGCACCCTTGCGAAGGCAATCCGTTCGGCTACCAGTGGTTCGGCATCTCCCGCCTCGATCCCGCGATCGCGCTCGCAGGCGTGCAGTCCGCGGCGCCGGCGCTCGACGCCTTCCTCGACGACACGATGGCGGCGCACGGACTAGACGAGTCCAAGACCGTGCTGCTGGGCTTCAGCCAGGGCACGATGATGGCACTGCATGTCGGCCTGCGCCGCAAGAAGCAGCTCGCGGGCATCATCGGCTTCTCCGGCATGCTGGCCGGCGCCGAGCTGCTGCAGTCCGAGGTGACGCACAAGCCGCCGGTGCTGCTGATCCACGGCGACGCCGACGAGATGTTGCCGCACACCTTGACCCAACGCGCCGCGCAGGCGCTGCAGGGGGCAGGCCTCGAGGTCGGCATGCACATCGCCCAGGGCGTCGGCCACGGCATCGACGATTCGGGCCTGCAGCTCGCCGCGCGCTTCCTGCTCAACGTCTTCGACCTCCCGGAGCCGCTATGACTGGCGGCACGGTGAAGCCCGGCTTCGAGCGAGTCGCCGAGGCCTTCAAGCAGAACTTCGACAAGAAGGGCGAGATCGGCGCCTCGGTCTGCCTGACAGTGGGCGGCGAGACCGTCGTCGACCTATGGGGCGGCGTCGCCGACCAGAAGACCCACGTGCCGTGGGCGCGCGACACGGTGTCGATCGTCTTCTCCTGCACCAAGGGCGCGACGGCGATCTGCGCCCATGTGCTGGCGAGCCGCGGCAAGCTCGACATCGACGCGCCCGTCGCCGAGTTGTGGCCGGAGTTCGCGCAGCACGGCAAGGAGCGCGTCACCACGCGCATGATGCTCGACCATTCTTCGGCGGTGCCCGCGGTGCGCGCCAAGGTGAAGGAGGACGGGCCCTACGACTGGGACTACATGACCGGCCGCCTCGCCGAGGAGGTGCCGTTCTGGGAACCGGGCACGCGCAACGGCTATCACGGCTTCACCTTCGGCTGGACGGTGGGCGAGATGGTGCGCCGCGCGAGCGGCAAGTCGCTCGGCACGTTCTTCCGCGAGGAGATCGCAGGACCGCTCGGCCTCGATTTCTGGATCGGCCTGCCGGAGGAGATCGAGCCGCGGGTCGCGCCGATCGTGCCGCACGTCTACAAGGCGGCCGACGCGGTGACGCCTTTCATGCGTGATCTCGGGACGAACAAGGAATCGATCCCCGCCCTCTTCTACTTCAACAACGGCGCCTGGCGCTCGGGCGGCGCCAACAGCCGTGCCGGCCACGCCGCCGAGATCGGTGCGGCCAACGGCATCACCAACGCGCGCGGACTTGCCGGCCTCTATGCGCCGCTCGCCAACGGCGGGGCCGAGCTGGTCGACGCGAAGACGCTTTCGCGCATGGGCGAAGTCTCGATGGCCACGCACGACGACGCGACCTTGCGCATCCCGACGCGCTTCGCGCTGGGCTTCATGAAGTCGATGGACAACCGCAAGCGCAGCCTGGCTGCCAAACTGTGGGGCGAGGATTGCGACAGCGTGATCCTGGGCAGTGTCGCCTTCGGCCACGTCGGCGCCGGCGGCTCGCTGGGCTTCGCCGATCCGGCCGCGGGACTCTCCTTCGGCTACACCATGAACCGCATGGGGCCCGGCCTCCTGATGAACGAGCGCGGCCAGGCGCTGGTCGACGCGGCCTATCTCTCGCTGGGCTACAGGAACAAGGACGGCGGGGTGTGGGTGAAGTGATCCTGCTGCGATGATCCCGGTCTTCCGCCCGCTGAAGGATCCCGCCGTCGCCACGGTCTGGTCCGGGCTCGCGGCCTCGACGATCGGCGAGGACCTGTTCCGGGTGGCCGTCGTCTGGATCGCCGCCGAGCAGATCGGCAACGCCGCCGGCTACGTCAACGCCACGCAATATGCCGCCATGCTGGTGGTCGGATTGCTCGGCGCCTCGGCCTTCGACCGCTGGCGCGCCGACCGCGCCATGATCGGCGCCAAGTATGCGAGCGCCGTCCTCGCCCTGCTGCCGGTAGCGGGCTACTACGTCTGGGGCATCTCGATCCCGCTGCTGGTGCTCTCCGTCATGGGACTGGCCGGGCTGCGCATGGTCTTCACGCCGGCACTGCAGTCGGCAGTGCCGGTGCTGGTCACCGACCGCGACGCCCTGCAGGCGATCAACGGCCTTTTCGACGCGACCTGGCGCCTCGCTCGCCTCATCGGCCCGATGATGGCGGCGGTGCTGAACACGATCCTGCCGGTCATCCATTTCCTCTCCGTCACCGCGGTCGGGTTCGTCCTGTCAGCCATCGCGGTGTGGGCGGTGCGCGACCGGCTGATCGATCCCGCACACAAGCCGCGGCCCGGGCGCGGCGGCTGGAGAGGCGCCTTGGATGCCCTGCTCGACGGCGCGCGGCTGATGCTGAGCGAGCGCACGACAGGCGCGCTGCTGCTGATCAACGCACTGGCCAACGGACCGTGGAGCGTGGCCCTGCAACTCTGCATCGCGCTGATGGTGGTCGAGCACGACCCGCACCTGTTCGGCCTGCACGGGCTCGCCGCCCTCGGCCTGATCGTCGGGACCTGCGGCATGGGCGACGTGATCGGCAACCTGGTGGCGGGCAGCGTGCGCTTCCGCCGGCCGCTCTCGACCATGTTCCTGGGCTACGTCGCCATGGGCTCGGGCTTCGCCTTGATCGCGGTTGCTGCCTGGGTCGTCGACAATCCCTACAAGCTGCCGGCCATGATGGCGGCGGGCTTCGTCTCGGGCATCGGCGCGCCGTTCTATTTCATCCCGATGATCACCCGCATGCAGACCGTCTTTCGCGGCGCCGAGATCGCGCGCGTGTTCCGGCTAAGGCTGGCCGTCATGGCCGGCTCCATGCTGTTCTTCAACCTCGTCGCCACGCCGATGTTCGACTGGATCGGCCCGACGCACACCGAGTTCTTTTTCGGCCTGTTCCTGCTGGCGCTTGGCCTCGGCGGCTACGCCTACTTCCGGGCCCGAGAAAATATCCCCTGAAACGGTCTTGCGGGGAACGCTGTGTATTGATAGCGTCCGTTAGATACACAGCGTTACCCAAACGGAGGAACACGCGATGGCCAAGGCATTCCCCACCGACAATCCTTTCCTCAAGGGCTACTACGCGCCGGTGAACACCGAGGCCGATGCCGCCCATCTCCACATCACCGGCGAGATGCCGAAGGAGCTGTGCGGCACGCTCTACCGCAACGGCCCCAACCCGCAATTCGCCGTGCGCGGCCCGTACCACTGGTTCGGTGGCGACGGCATGATCCACGCCTTCCACATCGAGAACGGCAATGTCTCCTACAAGAACCGCTGGGTGCGGACGCCCAAGTGGAAGGTCGAGAACGAGGAAGGCGAAGGCCTCTCCGGCACCTTCAGCAACCCGCGCTACACCGACCCGCGCGTGTTCAACCTGAACTCCACGATCGCCAACACCAACATCGTCTGGCATGGCGGCAAGCTCTTGGCGCTCGAGGAGGCGCATGCGCCCTTCGCGCTCGACCCGGCGAGCCTGATGCCCGCCACGGAGAAGGGCTACGAGACCTATGGCGACAAGCTCTGCGGCCCCTTCACTGCGCATCCCAAGATGGACCCGCAGACCGGCGAGATGGTGTTCTTCGGCTATTCCGCGAAGGGCCGCTTCACCAAGGAGGTGAGCATCCAGAACGTCACCGCCGACGGGAAGGTCACACGCGCGGAGATCCTCGACGGGCCCTTCCCCTCGATGATCCACGACTTCGCCGTGACCAAGAACTGGATCGTGCTGCCGATCTTCCCGCTCACCTCCTCGATGGAGCGCGCAATGGGCGGCCTGCCGCCTTTCGCCTGGGAGCCGGACAAGGGCACGCACATCGCCTTCATCCCGAGGAACGGCACGGTGGCCGACGTGAAGTGGGTGACGGCGCCCGCCTCGTACGTCTTCCATCCGATGAACCACTACGAGACGGCGGACGGCAAGGTCGTGATCGACGTCATGAAGTACGACGTGGCGCCGCTCTTCCCGCTGCCCGACGGCTCGCCGTCGAGCAAGGAGTTGCCGATGGCGAAGCTCTACCGCTGGACGTTCGACCTCAGCGGCAAGAGCAACACCATGAAGGAGGAGCAGCTCGACGACCGTTCGGGCGAGTTCCCGCGCTTCGACGAGCGCTTCTGCA
>SCVT01000059.1 GCA_004296815.1 Reyranella sp.
CTCATCATCACCGATCCCTCGGCGCAGGCGCTGGGCCAGGAGCTGCCGGCCCTGATCAAGGACGGCTACACCTCGTTCAAGATCTACATGACGTACGATGCGATGAAGGTCAGCGACTACCAGATGCTCGACATCCTGGCGCTCGCCCGCCGCGACGGCGCCCTGGTTATGGTGCATGCCGAGAACCACGACATGATCCAGTGGCTGGCGCATCACCTGGTCGACCAGGGCCATGTCGCGCCCAAGTTCCACGCCATCGCCCATGCCCGCGTGGCCGAGGCCGAGGCGACCAACCGCGCGATCTCGCTCGCGCGGCTGGTCGATGCGCCGCTCCTGATCGTGCACATGTCGGAGATCGAGGCGATCGAGACGCTGCGGCAGGCACAGAAGAAGGGGCTGAAAATCTTCGGCGAGACCTGCCCGCAATATATCGCGCTCACCGCCGATGACATGGACAAGCCCGGCGTCGAGGGAGCGATGTGGTGTTGCAGCCCGCCGCCGCGCGATGCCGCGGCGCAGGAGGCGGTGTGGGCGGCGCTGAAGGACGGCACCTTCCAGACCTTCTCGTCTGATCACGCGCCCTACCAGTTCAACGCCGGCGGCAAGATCCCCAAGGGCGACAAGACGACGTTCAAGGAGATGGCCAACGGCGTGCCGGGCCTCGAAGTGCGGCTGCCGCTGCTGTTCTCCGAGGGAGTGCAGAAGGGCCGCATCACCTTGCAGCAGTTCGTGGCGCTGACCTCGACCAACCACGCCCGGCTCTACGGTCTCTATCCGCGCAAGGGCACGATCGCCGTGGGCTCAGACGCCGATTTCGCGATCTGGGACGCCGACAAGGAAGTGACGCTCGACTGGAAGGCGCTGCACGACAATGTCGGTTACACGCCCTATGCCGGCCGCCAGATAAAGGGCTGGCCCATCACCGTCGTGAGCCGCGGCCGCGTCGTGGTCGAGGGCGGCAAGCTCAATGCAGCGCGCGGCTCGGGCCAGTTCCTGCCTTGCGCCTCGCCCGATTCGTCCAAGCCGCTCGGCCAGGCCGCGCCCGAGCTGCAGGCCATGTCGCGCTTCGGCGCCAAGCCGTTGTTCTAGAGGAGAGAGAACGTGTCCCGTCGTCTAAAGGTCTCGGCTGCCCAGCTCGGGCCCATCCATCGCGCCGACAGCCGCAAGAGCGTGGTCAAGCGGCTGGTCGAGATGCTGAAAGAGGCAGACAGCCGCGGCTCCAAGTTCGTGGTGTTCCCGGAACTGGCGCTCACCACCTTCTTTCCGCGTTGGTGGATGGAGGACCAGGCCGAAGTCGACAAGTACTTCGAGGCGCAGATGCCGAGCCCCGAGACGCTGCCGCTGTTCGAGCTGGCGCGCTCCAAGGGCATCGGCTTCTACCTGGGCTATGCCGAGCTCACCGAGGAGGAGGGCGGCACGCATCGCTTCAACACCTCGATCCTGGTCGGGCCCGACGGCCGCACCGTCGGCAAGTACCGCAAGGTCCATCTGCCGGGCCATGCCGAGCATCGCCCGACCGTGCCTTACCAGCATCTCGAGAAGAAGTACTTCGAGGTCGGCGATCTCGGCTTCAACGTCTGGAAGATGTTCAAGGACGAGGTCATCGTCGGCCAGTGCATCTGCAACGACCGTCGCTGGCCCGAGACCTTCCGCGTCATGGGGCTGAAGGGCGCCGAGATGGTGGTCCTTGGCTACAACACGCCGAGCGACAACGTCTATGCGCCGCACGAGCCGCCCTATCTGCGCGTGTTCCACCACAATCTCTCGATCCAGGCCGCCGCCTACCAGAACGGCATCTGGGTGGTGGCCACCGCCAAGGCCGGCAAGGAAGACGGCTTCTGGCTGCATGGCGGTTCGGCCATCGTGGCGCCCACGGGGGAGATCGTCGCCAAGTCGACGACCGAGGAGGACGAAGTCATCTCCTACGATTGCGACATGGCGCTGGGCGAGTACATTCGCAACACCACCTTCAACTTCGCCAAGCACCGGCGGCCGGAGCACTACAAACTGATCTCCGAGCGCACGGGCGTCATCGTGGAGCCGAGCAACTGACATGCAATACGCCGTCTCCGACGTGAACCATCACGACCGCTACAAGATCCTGACGGCCTTCGTGCTGCCGCGGCCGATCGCCTGGGTGACGACCCTGGGGCCGACCGGCGTGGTCAATGCTGCGCCCTTCAGCTTCTTCAACGTCTTCGCCGAGGATCCGCCGCTCTGCATGTTCGCGGTCAACAAACGGCCGGACGGACGCTTGAAAGATACCTGGCTCAACATCGAGCGCACCGGCGAGTTCGTGGTCAATCTCACCGACGAGCCTTTGGCGCGGGCGATGCACGATTCGAGTGGCGACTTTCCGCCCGACGTCGGCGAACCGGACTACCTTGGCCTGAAGACGGCGCCCTCGGTCGACGTCAAGCCGCCGCGCCTGGCCGATGCGCCGTGGGCGATGGAGTGCAGGACCTGGCAGGTGATCAATGTGAAGGACGACCGCCAGCTCATCCTGGGCGAAGGGCTGCGCTTCCATATCCGCGACGAGCTGTGGGACCCCAAGGCGATGCGCGTCCACATGGACCGCTACCACCCGATCGGCCGCATGTTCGCCGACCGCTATTGCCGGACCGACGATCGCGTCGTTTTTCCGGCGGCGGAGGGGCCAAAGAAGGCAGCTGCCGCGGATTGATCACCGGCGCGATGCGCGACGCGGCCGGGCGAAGGTGTATGCTCGCCTGAGGCAACCACCTATGGGCAATGACCGCGCGTTCCGCTGAAGCCTGGCCGCGTTGGCTGGCCGCACTGCTGATGGGCCTGCTGTTGATCCTCGCCCTGCTGATCGCGTCGTGGCTGCTGCGGACCTGTGCGCCGGTCGAGTGGTCGGGCAAGGTCGTCATGCTCGAAGCCGAGCGGCCGCCGCCACCGCCGGCGCCTCCCGATCCCACGCCGGTGCTCAAAGCCTCGCTCGACGATGCCGCGGCCGACGGCAAGAAGCTTGCGGCCGAAGTCGCGGTGCTGGAGGCCGACATCAGGCAGCGCTTGGCGCAGTGCAAGCCTGTCGAGCCGCCCAAGCCGCCACCCCCCAAGCCGCCGCCCGTCGCCCAGGCGCCCCCACCACCGCCGCCGCCGCTGCCGGCCGACCGATGGGCGCAGAAGGACCTCTCCATGCTGCAGGGCTGCTGGCGGCTCGGGCGGGACACGCGCGGCAGCCTCAACCTCCGCGGCCGTTCGGAAATGTGCGACGTCAAGGCGGGCCGCATCTGCTTTGGCACCAACGGCGGCGGCGAGCGCACGTCGACCTCCGTTTGCCCGAGCACCGGCGCCATCACCTGTGCCGCGCCGATCACGGCCCGGTTCGGCAATGACAGCACCTTAGGCACGACCCAGCCCGCCGTTGGCTGCAGGCCGTCGGTGGCGGAATGGACGGGTCCGCCCAACAGCCTGACGTGCCGCCGTGTCAGCGACACGCTGGCGCTCTGCCGCGACAGGCTAAACTTCGAACACGAGTTCCGCCGGGAATAGACTGGGCGAGCAGGCCTCAGGCCGACCAGCCGAGTCGCGCGCGGCCGATCGCCATCGAGACGGCTGCCTGCGAGGGCTCGACCACCGGCAGGCCGACGTGGCGCTGCAGGCGGTCGCGGTAGCGCGCCATGCCGGCGCAGCCCATGACCAGGACGTCGGCGCCATCCTCGTCGCGCAGCTCGGCCGCGACCTCGGCCATGCGGGCGAAGGTGATGGCCTCGTT
>SCVT01000539.1 GCA_004296815.1 Reyranella sp.
GGCCAGGAAATGGACGCCCGCCACCACCGTGTCGGTCTTCACCACGAGGTCGTTCTTGGCGTCGGCCGCGAGGAAGGCATTGTCGCTCTTCAAGCCGCCGGCGCCTGCGAAGCCGCGGGCGAGCGGCGCGAAGTAGCGGGCGATCAGCTCGAACTCGCCGATGCGCCGGCGCCGCGCCATGGCTCTACTTCGCCAGCTCGGCCGGCCGCGCCTGGCGTGCCACGCGGTCGAGGACGGAGTTCACGAAGGTCGGCTCGCCCTTGTCGTAGAAGGCGTGCGCCACCTCGACATATTCGTTGATCGCGACCCGCGGCGGCACGTCCTTGCGGTGCAGGAGCTCGTAGGCGCCTGCCATCAGGATCGCGCGCACCAGCCGGTCGACGCGCGCCCAGGTCCAACCCTCGGCCAGCGCCGCCGTCACGATCGCCTGCAGCTCGTCCCGGTGCGAGGCGGTGCCTTCGACCACGTCCTTGAACAGCGGCCGGTCGGCGTCGCGGCGCATGCCGCCCTCGCCCGTCTCGCCGGTCCGGACTTTCAGGAACTGCTCGACGATCTCGGCGGGCGCGTGCTCGCCCTCCTGCCACTGGTAGAGCGCCTGCACCGCCGCCAGCCGCGCTGCCTGACGGCGGCTCGGCCCGGAAACTGGCCCGGGACTGGGCTGGTCGCTCACGACTTCTTCCAGCGACGGCGCAACGCCACCATGGCGAGGCAGGCATGGGCGGCGTCGCCGCCCTTGTCGCCACGGTTCGTGAAGGCGCGCGCCCGCGCCTGCTCGACATTATCGACCGTCACGATGCCGTAGCCGATGGCGAGCTTCTTGTAGATCGCGAGGTCCATCAGGCCGCGCGCGCTCTCGCCGCAAACGTAATCGTAGTGCGTGGTCTCGCCGCGGATGACGCAGCCCAGCGCCACGAAGCCGTCATAGCCCTTGCCCTTCTTCGCGGCCGCCAGCGCGATCGCACCGGGGATCTCGAAGGCGCCCGGCACGACGACGCGCTCGCTGCTCGCTCCGTTCTTCTTGATCTCGCGCTCCGCACCCTCGATCAGCGCGTCGGCGATGTCGGCGTAGTAGCGCGACTCCACGATCAGGATGCGCGCGCCCTTGACGCCGGCGACGGCCGGGCGGGTCGTCGGGTTCTCGGTCCGTGTCGACATGATCAGCTTACCGTGCGGCCGGGGACGGGCTTCTGTCCGACGATCTTGAGGCCGAAGCCCTCGAGGCCGACCACGCTCTTGCGGCTGTTGGTTAGCAGGACCATCTCCTTCACGCCGAGATCGATCAGGATCTGGGCGCCGACGCCGTAGTCGCGCAGCTCCTGCCCGGCCGGCTCGAGCGGCTCGCCGGCGCGGCGGCGCTGCTCCGCCAGCACGACGGTGAGCGGTTCGCGGATCAGCACGATGATGCCGCGGCCTTCCTTGGAGATCTCGCGCATCGAGGCCTCGATCTCGCCGCCGCGGCCGCCGCTGCGCTGTCCCAGCGTGTCGGTGAACAGGTTGACGGCGTGCATGCGCACCATGATCGGGCCGCCCGTCGCCGGGTCGCCCTTCACCAGCGCGACGTGCTGCGCCATCGTCACCTTGTTGGTGTAGACGACGCAGCGGAAGTCACCGCCGTAGGTGCTGTCGAGCTGGGTCTCGCTGATGCGCTTGACGATCGAGTCGTAGCGGCGGCGGTAGGCGATCAGGTCGGCGATGGTGCCGATCTTGAGCCCGTGACGCTGCGCGAAGGTGATGAGGTCGTTGCGACGGGCCATCGTGCCGTCGTCGTTCATGATCTCGCAGATCACGCCGGCGGGCGTCAGGCCGGCGAGCCGCGCCAGGTCGACCGCGGCCTCGGTGTGGCCGGTGCGCTCGAGTGTGCCGCCGTCGCGCGCGACCAGCGGGAAGACATGGCCCGGCGTCACGATGTCGTGCGTGCCGCACGACGGGTCGATCGCCACCGCGACGGTCCGCGCGCGGTCGGCGGCCGAGATGCCGGTCGTCACCCCCTCGCGCGCCTCGATCGAGACGGTGAAGGCAGTCGAATGGCGGGTGCGGTTGTTCTGGGACATCAGCGGCAGGCCGAGCTGCTCGACCCGCTCGCGCGTCAGCGCCAGGCAGATCAGGCCGCGCGCATGCTTGGCCATGAAGTTGATGGCCTCGGGCGTCGCCCACTGCGCCGGGATCACGAGGTCGCCCTCGTTCTCGCGATCCTCGTCGTCGACGAGGATGAACATCCGGCCCTTGCGGGCCTCCTCAATGATGTCCTCGGCGGCGGCCTTCACTTCGCCGAAGGTGATCCGCCAAGCGTCCTTTTCGAGCGCGCTCATGATTTTCCGTGCTCCAACAGTCGCGCAACGTAACGCGCGAGCATATCCACCTCAAGGTTGACCCGCTGGCCGGCCTTGGCCTGGCCCATCGTGGTGACCGCCTGGGTGTGTGAAATCACGTTCACGCCGAAGCGGTTGCCGTCCACTTCATTGACCGTGAGCGAAATGCCGTCGATCGCCACCGAGCCCTTGGCGGCGACGAAGCGCGCCAGCTCGGGCGGCGCCTCGAACACGAAGCGCACGCTGCCGCCTTCCGGCGTCATCGAGGCGATGCGCCCCACGCCGTCGACATGACCGTAGACCAGATGCCCGCCCAGCTCGTCGCCGAGCTTCAGCGAGAGTTCCAGGTTGATGCGGCTGCCGACCTTCCAGTCGCCGAGATGGGTCTTGTCCAGGCTCTCGGCCGAGACCTCGACCGCGAACGTGTCGCGGCTCTTCTCGACCACCGTGAGGCAGCAGCCCGAACAGGCGATCGAGGCGCCAATGGCGACAGGCGCGAGGTCGTGCTTGGTGCGGATGACGAAGCGGCGGTCGCCCGCTTTGCCGCCCGGATCGACCGAAACGATCTCGCCGATGTCGGAGACGATGCCCGTGAACATGGCCGCTACTTAAGGCTCCCGGGTCCAGGTTTCCAGCGTGTCGCCACTCAGTTGCCGGGTCGAAACCAGCCGCAGCCGGGGCGCGGAACCGAGCTGGCTGAGGCCGAGTTCCCCGACCGCAGAGCGGCTGTCACCGCCCAGGATGAGGCCCGCCCGATAGGCCGAGACGGCGTCGACGAGGCCGGCCTTGAGGAAAGAGGCCGCTACCCGGCCGCCGCCTTCTACCAGCACGCGCGTCAGTCCGCGACCGCCAAGCGCCTGCGCCGCCGCCGGCACATCGACGCGGCCATCGGCGTTTCCCGCCACCTCGACGATCTCGACGCCGAGCTTCGCCAGAGCCTCGCGCCGCTCGGTCGGCGCCGTCGCGTTGCAGAGCAACCACACCGGCCGCTCGCGTGCCGTGGTCGCAAGCTTCGATGCCGGCGAGAGCCGCGCCTGCGAGTCGAGCACGATGCGCAGCGGCGAGCGCGCCGCGAGGCCGGGCAGCCGGCAGCCGAGATCGGGATCGTCGGCCAAGGCGGTCGCCGCGCCGACCAGGATCGCGTCGTGGAGGCTGCGCAGGCGATGCCCGTCATTGCGCGCGGCCTCGCCGGTGATCCACTTGCTCTCGCCCGATGCCGTCGCGATGCGCCCGTCGAGCGAGCTCGCGATCTTGAGATGGAAAAGCGGCCGGCCCTCGCGCACGCGCAGGAAAAAACCGGCATTGATCTCGGCCGCTTCTGCCGCGCCTTCGCCGACCGCGACTTCGATGCCCGCCGCCTTCAGCCGGGCATGTCCCTGCCCTTTCACTCTTGGATCGGGATCCTCGATCGCCGACACGACGCGCGCCACGCCGGCGCTGACCAGCGCATCGGCACAGGGCGGTGTGCGGCCGTGATGCGAGCACGGCTCCAGGGTCACGTAAGCCGTCGCGCCCTTCAGCGACTCGCCCGCAGCGACCGCCTGCGCGATCGCATCCGCCTCGGCATGCGGACGACCACCGTCCCGCGTGCGGCCGCGTGCGAGCACGCGACCGTCGCGCACCATCACGCAGCCGACGGCGGGATTGGGCCAGGTTCGGCCGAGCGACCGGCGCGCCAGCGCCAAGGCCGCGCGCATCATCGCCGTCAGTCCTTGAAGTTGGTCTCGGCGAGATCCGAGATGAACTCCTCGAAATCCTTGGCCTCGCGGAAGTTGCGATAGACCGAGGCGAACCGCACATAGGCCACCGGATCGAGCGCGCGCAGCGCGTCCATCACCAGCTCGCCGATCTGCGTCGAGGGGATCTCGCTCTCGCCGGAGCTCTCGAGTCGGCGCACGATGCCGTTGACCACGCGCTCCGTGCGCTCGGGATCGACCGGGCGCTTGCGGCAGGCGACCTGGATCGAGCGCGCGAGCTTGTCGCGGTCGAACGCCACGCGCTGGCCGTTCTTCTTCACCACCGTCAGCTCGCGCAGCTGCACGCGCTCGAAGGTCGTGAAGCGCGAGCCGCACGACGGGCAGTAGCGCCGCCGGCGGATCGCCGAATTGTCGTCGGTCGGTCTCGAGTCCTTAACCTGTGTGTCCTCGTGACCGCAGAATGGACAGCGCATCTGGTCCCCCTGTTATTCGTGCTTTGCGCGTTGTCAGTCGCGGTAGATCGGGAAGCGCGCGCACAGGGCCTGGACCTTGGCGCGAACCTGGGTTTCGACCTGGGCGTCGCCGTCCGGGCCGTTCTTGGCGATGCCGTCGAGCACGTCGGCGATCAGGTGGCCGATCTGGCGGAACTCGGCGACGCCGAAGCCGCGCGTGGTGCCGGCCGGAGAGCCCAGCCGCACGCCCGACGTGATCGTGTACTTCTCCGGATCGCCCGGGATGCTGTTCTTGTTGGTCGTGATCCCGGCCCGGTCGAGCACCTTCTCGGCCGAGACGCCGGTCGCTTTCTTCGGGCGCAGGTCGACCAGCATGACGTGGCTGTCGGTGCCGCCGGAGACGATCTTCAGGCCGCGCTCGGTGAGCACCGCGGCGAGCGCGCGCGCATTGTCGATGACGTTCTGCGCATAGATCTTGAAGTCCGGCCGCAACGCCTCGCCGAACGCCACCGCCTTGGCGGCGATGATGTGCATCAGCGGCCCACCCTGCAGGCCGGGGAACACCGCCGAGTTGATCTTCTTGCCGAGCTCGGCGTCGGTCGAGAGGACCATGCCGCCGCGCGGGCCGCGCAGCGTCTTGTGCGTCGTGGTTGTGACGACATGGGCGTGCGGCAGAGGGCTGGGATAGACGCCGGCTGCGACGAGGCCCGCATAGTGGGCCATGTCGACCATGAAGTAGGCGCCGATCTCGTCGGCCACCTTGCGGAAGCGCGCGAAGTCGATGTGGCGCGAATAGGCCGAGGCGCCCGCGATGATCAGCTTCGGCTTCTCCTTGCGCGCCAGCTCCTCCATCTGCTCGTAGTCGATCAGGTGCGTATCGGGCTTCACGCCATAGGACAGCACCTTGAACCACTTGCCCGACTGGTTGGCGGGCGAACCGTGCGTGAGATGGCCACCCTCGGACAGCGACATGCCGAGGAAGGTGTCGCCGGGCTTGAGCAGCGCCATGAACACGGCCTGGTTGGCCTGCGCGCCGGAGTGCGGCTGCACGTTGGCGAAGGAGCAGTTGAACAGCTTGCAGGCGCGCTCGATGGCGAGGTCCTCGGCCTTGTCGACTTCCTCGCAGCCGCCGTAGTAGCGCCGCCGCGGATAGCCTTCGGCGTACTTGTTGGTGAGCACCGAACCCGCCGCCTCGAGGACCGCCCGCGAGACGATGTTCTCCGAGGCGATCAACTCGATCTGCTCGCGCTGGCGGTGCAGTTCGCCCTTCAGCACGGCGTCGATCGCAGGATCGGCCTCGGCGAGGCCCTTGGTGAACATCGGCAGCGGTGAATCGCTCATCTTGGCGGCAGCCTGGCTCATATCGTTCAACCCTTCGAAAGCTTGTCGACGCGGCCGGCGTGGCGTCCGCCTGCCCATGCGGTATCGAGAAAGACCTTCAGTGCCTCACGCGCGGTCTCGACGCCGATCAGCCGGGCGCCGAACGCCACCACGTTGGCATCGTTGTGCTCGCGGCTCAGCTTGGCGGAGGTGACGTCGTGGGCCAGCGCCGCGCGGACCTTGGGATTGCGGTTGGCCGCGATCGAGATGCCGATGCCGGTGCCGCAGACGAGCACGCCACGCTTGGCCTTGCCCGAGGCAATGGCCTCGGCCATCGCCTTGCCGAAGTCCGGATAGTCGACGGAGGCGGTCGAATTGGTGCCGAGATCGAGCACCTCGTGACCTGCTTCCTGCAGGTCGCGCTTGAGAATTTCCTTTAGGTCGAAGCCGGCGTGATCCGACGCGACCGCGATGGCGCCCCCCGGCATCTCGACGATCGATCCCCTCTAGCTGTTGAGCCCCCCGATACCATATCCGGGGCCGCGATGTCACGGTCCCCCAAAATCATGGGAGACGACCCACAAGACGCTGATCTGGAACGAAAAAGGCCCGGCTTGCGCCGGGCCCCTTCCGCGAATGTCGGAATGGCTTACTTCACCGACGGGAACGACTTGCCGTCCTTCCAGACGTAGATGTCGTAGACCGCGTTCTTGATGTCGCCCTTGGCGTCGAACTCGAGCACGCCCACGGCGGAGTCGTACTTGCCCGAGCGCAGCGCCGCCGCGACGGCAGCCGCGTCGGTCGACTTCGCCTTGTTGGCGGCGTCGGCCCACGCCTTGACCGCGGCGTAGCTGAAGAGCGTGTAGCCCTCCGGATTGTACTTGGCGTCGCGGAACTTCTTCACGAGCGCGGCATTCTTCGGGTCGTCCTCGGCCTTGGGCGGGAACGACATCAGCACGCCGTTGGTCGCCGCGCCGCCGAGCTGGGCGAACTCGGCCGTCTCGAGCGAGTCGAAGCCCATCATCTGGGCCATCAGGCCCTGCTCGCGCGCCTGCTTGATGATCAGCGCGCCCGCGGTGTGGTAGCCGCCGAGCACGATGATATCGATCTTCGCCTGCTTCATCTTGTTGATGAGGGCGGCGAAGTCCTTGTCGGTGTCGTTGTAGGCCTCGTACATCGTCTCGCGCAGGCCGCCCTTGTTCAGGGCCTTCTTGGTCTCGTCGGCCACGCCTTTGCCGTAAGGCGACTTGTCGTGGAGGATCGCGACCTTGGCACCCTTGTGGTGCTTCAGGATGTAGGAGCCGACCGTGGCGCCCTGCACGTCGTCACGGCCGCAGGTGCGGAACACCGTGGTGTTGCCCTTGGCGGCGGCATCGTCGGTGAGGCGCGGGTTGGTCGAGGCCGGCGTGATCTGCAGGATCTTGCCTTCCTTGTAGATGTCGGAGGCCGGGATCGACGAGCCC
>SCVT01000540.1 GCA_004296815.1 Reyranella sp.
TCAGGGACTGCTGCACGCGTTGCTCGGAAGAGACGACGAGACCGCCTGACTTATCCACAGATCGCCAGTTGCAGGTTCAGCAGGAATAGGCTAGGAGAAAGCCTACACTGAAATTCACTGCATTCGCGACGAGGGCCCGGGTTTCCCGGGCCTTCTTCGTTTCGCCGCCCGGTGGCCCGTTCTTCCCCAGAAGTGCAGGCCGGCCGGGCTTTTTGTTGCCCGGAGGACCGACATGACCGACCCCACCCCCGGCGCCCCCGCGGCGCCGGAAACGCCCGCCGTTACCCCCGCGGCGGCACCACCCGCCGCCGATCCTGCCGCCGCAGCCCCGCCTTCCTCTCGTCCCGAGTCGCTGCTGGCACTGCCAGCAGCGGAGGGTGCCGATCCCGCCGCGGCGCGCCACGTGCCCGAACCGGCGGCCGATGCCCAGCCGATCGCCCCCGACTCAATGACGTACGAACCGTTCACCCTCCCCGAAGGCGTGGCGATCGACGAGGCGAGCCTCGCCGAGGCGCATCAGCTGTTCACCGAGGCGAAGCTGCCGCAGGAAGCCGCGCAGAAGTTCGTCGATCTCTACACCGCGCGCGTGAACGCGCTGTTCCAGGGCCAGGTCGAGGCCGCGCACAAGCGCAACGCCGAGTGGGTGGCCGAGGTGAAGGCCGACCCTGAAGTGGGCGGCGCGAAGTTCACGGCGGCTCGCGCCGCCGCGCAGAAGGCGCTGGCGCGCTTCGGCTCGGCCGACCTGCGCAAATCGCTCGACGATCTCTGGGTGGGCAACAACCCCGCGCTGTTCCGCTTCTTCGCGCGGGTGGGGCAGGCGCTCAACGAAGACGCCTGGTACGGCGCGCCGTCGCAGTCGGCCGCGCGCGGGCCGACGCCGGCGCAGACCCTCTATCCCGATCACAACAAGGAGTAACGCATGGCCGCTGTCGGCAACACGGCGCTCACCTACGCCGATTGGGCGAAGCGCATCCAGGACAACCGCGTGTCGGCCATCGTCGAGATCCTGGCGCAGACCAACGAGGTGCTCGACGACATGAAGTGGGTCGAGGGCAACCTGCCCACCGGCCACCGCACCACGGTGCGCACCGGCCTGCCGCAGGGCACCTGGCGCCAGCTCAACTACGGCGTTCAGCCGGGCAAGAGCACCACCGCGCAGGTCAACGACGCCTGCGGCATGCTCGAGACCTACAGCGAGATCGACAAGGCGCTGGCCGACCTCAACGGCAACACCGCCGAGTTCCGTCTCAGCGAGGACAAGGCCTTCCTCGAAGGCATGAGCCAGCAGATGGCGCAGACCGTGTTCTACGGCAATTCCTCGTCGATGCCGGAGCGCATCATGGGGCTGGCGCCGCGCTTCAACACGCTCAACGCCGCGACCGCGACGTCACAGAACATCATCGATGCCGGCGGCACCGGCACCGACAACACCTCGATCTGGCTGGTCGTGTGGGGCGATCTCACCGTGCACGGCATCTTCCCCAAGGGCAGCAAGGCCGGCCTGCAGATGAAGGATCTCGGCGAGCAGACCCTGCGCGATCCTGCGAACAATCCCTATCAGGGCTATCGCACGCACTACAAATGGGATGCCGGCCTCACGGTGCGCGACTGGCGCTACGCGGTGCGCATCGCCAACATCGACGTGAGCGACCTGTCGGGCGGCGGCGCGACCGACCTCGTGAAGCACATGATCCGCGCCACCCACAAGGTGCCGTCGCTCAAGACCGGCCAGCCGGTCTTCTACATGAACCGCACCGGCCGTCAGTGGCTCGATATCCAGGCCGCCACCAAGGACAACGTGATGCTGCGCCTCTCGGAGTTCGAGGGAAAGCCGGTGCGCGAGTTCCTCGGCGTCCCCATCCGTACCTGCGACCAGCTCCTCAACACCGAGGACCGCGTCGTCTGACCATTCCCGTCGGAGACACTTCTATATGTACATCGATCGCCAGAACCTGTTCGGCCAGAACCAGGCCGTCACCGTCAGCGCACCCAGCACCGACCATATCGACTGCGGCGCGGCGCGCGACATCGGCAACGGCACGCCGCTCGAGATCCTCGTGCTGTGCACGGAGACCGTCACGGCGGCCGGCGCCGCCACGGTCCAGGTGGCCCTGCAGAGCGACGACAACCCGTCCTTCTCCTCTCCCGCCAACCTCGTGCTGAGCGACGCCATCCCCAAGGCGTCGCTGGTGGCGGGCACGGAGCTGCTGCGCGTGCCGGTGCCCTACGGCTGCGAGCGCTACCTGCGCCTCAACTTCACGATCGGAACGCCGCCGCTCACCGCCGGCAGGTTCACGTCGGGCCTCGTGCCGATGCGGCAGGCCAACACCGCCTATCCGTCCGGCTACGTCGTCGCCTGAGAAGGAGAAACCGAATGCCCCGCTACCGAGTGCTGACCCGAAGCTACATCGCCGGCGACATCCGCGAGCCGGAGGAGATCGTCACCTACCACGGCAAGCCCGGCTCCAACCTGGAGCTGGTGACGCCGCAGGCGCCGCGCCGCCGCAAGGTCGAGGCGCCGCCGCCTGTCGAGGAAGAGAAGCCGGAAGAGAGCAGCGAATAGGGAAGCGGCTGCCGGCGCGCTACAAGGACCCGCGACCTCACGCGATCCTGGCGCCGTTGCACATGCAGGCGACCGCGACGCGCCGCTTTCCGGGCGGCGGAGGCTTCGGCCTCCGCCGCCCTTCTTTTTCTGCCAACGACGAGGTCCGTACATGCCGAACGCCGAAGTCGATCTCTGCAACCGCGCGCTGTCGCGGCTGGGCACGCGTGCCACCATCGCCGCGTTCAGCGAGAACAGCACCGAAGCGCGCACCGTTTCGATCTGGTATGCCGCCACGCGCGACGCGCTGCTGCGCGCCCACGACTGGAACTTCGCCCGCCGTCGCGTCGCGCTCGCCGAACTCGGCGCGCCCGCCTCGGGATGGGCCTACCGGTTCGCGCTGCCGGCCGACTGCCTGCGGCTGCTGCGTCTTGAAAGTGTCGCTCCGGGCCTGCCGTCGCCGCGCTTCGAGGTGGCGGGGGATGGCGCGGGCCGCGTGGTGCTCTGCGACGAGCCGTCGCCGCTCGCCGTCTATACCGCGCGTGTCGAGGATCCCGCCCTGTT
>SCVT01000541.1 GCA_004296815.1 Reyranella sp.
GCATGGCGGTGCGCCCGGCCCCGTGCTCGACATGTTCGATGAGATCGGCACCGTGGAGCGGGCGGACGCCTGGTTCGACGACGCCTTTGCCAAGGGCACGACACTCATGGGCTTCGGCCACCGCATCTACAAGGTGCGCGACCCGCGCGCCGATGTGCTGAAGAACACCGTCGCCACGCTGCCGGCGACGGCTGGCCGGCTGGCCTTCGCGGTCGAGATCGAGAAGAGCGCCATTGCCGCCTTGAGGCGGCACAAGCCCGGCCGTCGCCTCGACATCAACGTGGAGTTCTACACAGCGCTCCTGCTCGAGGCGCTTGAGGTGCCGCGCAGCGCCTTCACCGCGCTGTTCGCGGTCGGCCGCACTGCCGGATGGTGCGCCCACATCTTCGAGCAGGAGAAGGGCGGACGGATCATCCGGCCGCAGTCGAACTACATTGGCCCGCGGCCGGACTGATCGTCAGGGCGCGCGACGCACGGTCGACCCGCGCCACGTCCGGGCGCGGGTGCCGGCGGCGTCGAAAACCCACAGGAGGATGTCGGCACCGGCGGTTGTGAAGGTTGCCGTGAAGTGCCGCCGCCAGAAGCTGCCATCGGCATGGACAAACAATGCTTCGGTCGCGAGCTGGTTCGGCCGCACGGTCAGGATCGCAGAGCGCGGTGCGGGACGGGCGTCGGCGGCGTTGAGCAGTGCAACACCGTCGACCAACGTGCTGAAGCGCAGCGTCTCGCCTTCTTCGGCGGTCTGCATCGGACTGGCATCGATGCGCAGCCAGACCGAGGCATTGCCGTCGATCGTGCGGATCGCGAACTGGACGCCGAACGGTGTGCGATCGTCGAGATCGACGCTGGGATTCTTGGGCGGCGGGAAAATGTCCTCGAGCGGGATCGACCGGTGGAAGCGCGCTGCGCCGGAGTAGGTGCCGAGCCAGTCGGGCCATTGCGCGTATTGCGCCTGCGCCGGACGCGCGACGATCAGGGCGCCGGCCGCTGCCATCGCGCCCCGCCGCGAGATCATCGGGGGCGGCTCGCCACCACGTTGAGGTCGACGGTCACTTCATTGGCGACCTGGCCCGTACCGGCCCACTCGGCCTGGCCGACGCCGTAGTCGAGGCGCTTCAGGACGATTCGGCCGCGCGCGGTGGCGCGCAGCGTGCCCGGCCGACCCGGATCGTCGGCGATCGCGAGGGTGAAAGGGAGCACCGCATCACGCGTGACGTCGCGGATGGTGAGCTTGCCCTGTGCCTCGTAGCGATCTCCGCCCCTGGCAGAGACCGACGTCGACACGAAACGCGCCTCCGGGAACTTCTGAACCGACAGGAAGTTCGGCCCTTTGAGCAGCGAGTCGACATCGCTGTTGTTGGCGGTCACGGGACGCGTGTCGATGCGAATGTCGATGCGGGCCGCTGCGACCGCCGACGGATCGAGCACGATCTCGCCGCTCCAGGCCGGGAAGCGACCGCTGACGATCGAGCCGACCTGTGTGACCGAGAAGCCGAGCGAGCTGGCACGCGCGTCGATCGTCCAGGCGTCCTGCGGGCCGGCGAGGGCGGGGCGGGTGAGCAGCGCCGCAACGAGGATCAGCCAGGCCCGTATCGATATCCGCATCACTTTCCTCCGGTCGGCCACATGCGGCGGAACACGCCGTCGTGTCGCAAGACGTCATGATAGATCACGGCGCCGACATGCAGCGCCACCACCGCGATCAGCAGCCGCGAGAGAACCTTGTGCACGGTCTTGAGTGCGGCGAAGAGATCGGGATCGCGGGGCACGAGGTCGGGGATCGGGATGTAGCCGAACCAATAGAGGCCGACGCCGGCAGCCGAATTCATCAGCCAGCCGCTGAGCGGCATGGCGAGCAGCAGCGCGAAGAGCGTCCAGTGGGCGATCGGCGCCAGCCGGCGCTCCCAATCGCGCACGCTTCCCGGCAACGACGGCGGCGGATGCCGCCACCGCCACAGCAACCGCGCGACCGTCAGCGCGAGAACCGCAAGGCCGATCCACTTGTGCCAGGCGTAGACCTTGAGCTTCAGCAGGCCGAGCGGCAGTCCGACCATCCAGAGGCCGACGCCCAACAGGCCGAGCACGGCGAGAGCGGTGATCCAGTGCAGCCCGATGGCGGTCTGGCTGTGCTTTCCGGCGGCCATGTCTTCGTTCAGCGGCGCCAGGCGTCCGCCCTGATCGAGATCTCGACCGTGTCGCCGACCATGTCGACGAACTTGGTCATGCCGAACTCGGAGCGCTTAATCTTGCCCGAGCCACGGAAGCGGGCGTAACGCGTGCCGGGCGGCGCATCGGGGCGGCGGTCGGTCACGGTTATGTCGAGCGTCATCGGCCGGGTGATGCCGCGCAGCGTGATCAGTCCGTCGACGGTCAGGGTCGTGTCGCCAGTGCGGATGACCTTGTCGGACCGGAATGTC
>SCVT01000060.1 GCA_004296815.1 Reyranella sp.
CCGATATTGTTGTCGAGGAAGAACGGCCGCTTGAGGTCGGCGTCCATCGCGCCCTGGACCTCGCGCGCCACGATGTCGAAGTACTCCGGCTCCTTGAACGGCCGCACGATGCCCTTGCGGAAGGAGACGAACAGCAGCAGATCCTGCGCCGAGCGCCGCAGGATCCAGTTGCGGTGCTCGTCGTCGGGGAAGTCGGAGCGCAGCGAGATCAGGAGGCGCAGGTCGCGCACCAGCAGAATGGCCAGGCGGTTCGTCACGTTGTCGCCGCGCTGGCTGTAGAACCACCAGGCCGACAGCGCCTGCAGCAGCAGCATCGGTACCACGATGATGATCAGCGCGCGCGCGAACAGGGTCTGCGGCGAGTGCTTGTCGGACCATTGCGCGATCCGCTCGAAAAGGTCGCGGGCCTTCTCGAACATCAGGCGTCGACCAGCCGGTAGCCCTGGCCGCGCACCGTCCGCAGGTAGCGCGGGAAGGACGGGTCGGGCTCGATCTTGCGCCGCAGGCGCGTCACCTGCACGTCGATGGCACGCTCGTTGACGGAAGCGCCGACGCTCTTGCACAGCGTCTCGCGGCTCAGCACCTCACCGAGGCGCGGCGTGAGCACGCGCAGCAGCGTCGTCTCGGCATCGGTTAGCGGCACGCGCTTGCCCTTCTGGGTGAGCTCGCCGAGCTCCTGGTCGAACTGGAAAGGACCGAACACGACGTGGCGCTGCGCCTCGCCCTCGGGGGCGAAGGCCGGGCGGCCACGGCGCAGCACGCTCTGGATGCGCAGCAGCAGCTCGCGCGGCTCGAACGGCTTGCCGAGATAGTCGTCGACGCCGGTCTCGAGGCCGGCAATGCGGTCCTTGGTGTCGACCATGGCGGTCAGCATCAGGATCGGCACGTCGTTGGTGCGGCGCAGCTCGGTGGCGAAGGCGAGGCCGGTCTCGCCCGGCATCATGACGTCGAGCACGATCAGGTCGAAGTCGAACGAGCCCAGGCGCTGCCGGGCCTCGGCGGCGCTGGCGGCGGTCGAGACGCGGAAGTCGTTGCGCGACAGGAAGTTCTTCAGGAGCTCGCGCAGGCGCGTGTCGTCGTCGACGACCAGGATGTGCGACTTGTCGGACGAGGCGTCCATCGCGCCTAGCGGCCGCCGCCGCGCACCCGCTTGTCGACGACGGCGCGTTCGGCCGGGTCGAGCAGGCCGAGCAGGACCTTGCGGAAGCCTTCGACGGCGTCGGCGCCGGTCTCGCGATAGGCGCGGGCAAAACGCATGCTCTGCTTGTCGGTGAGGTCGCGCTCGAGCTTCACGCCCTTCTCGGTGAGCCACAGCAGCCGCTCGCGGCGGTCGCGCGCGCCGCTCTTCTGCTCGACATAGCCCTGCTCGATCAGGTCCTTGAGGACGCGGCTGATCGACTGCTTGGTGACCTTCAGGATCGACAGCAGGTGGCCGACCGTGTGGCCGGGATGGCGGCCGATGAAATAGATGGCGCGGTGATGGGCGCGACCGAGCTGGTAGCGCTTGAGCTGCTGGTCCGACTCGAAGGTGAAGTCGCGGTAGGCATAGAACATCAGCTCGATGCCCTGCCGCAGCTCTTCGTCGCGCAGGAACAGGGGATTGGCGGGCGATCGCGATTCCACGCTCCAGTTATAGAGCGGGCGGGTTGCGTTGACACCCCGGGGAAGCCGGTGTTACCGGCCGCGACCGACATTTTCTTTCTCCCTGCGAGTTCCCCATGATCACCGTCCATCATCTCGGCAAATCGCAATCCGAACGCATCGTCTGGCTCTGCGAGGAGCTGGGCCTTCCCTACGAGCTCAAGGTCCACGACCGCGATCCCACGACGCGGCTGGCGCAGGCCGACTACAAGGCGCTGCATCCGATCGGCGCCGCACCGGTGATCCGCGACGGCGACGTGCTGCTGGCCGAATCCGGCGCCATCGTCGAGTACATCGCGGCGAAGTATGGAAAGGGCCGGCTGGTGCTGCCGCCCGACCATCCCGACTATGCGGAGTTCGTCTATTGGCTGCATTTCGCCAACGGCACGCTGCAGCCGGCGATGGGCCGCAACATGATCCTGGGCCGGCTCAACCTGCCGGCCGACAACCCGATGCTGCGCGCCATGAAGGGCCGCCTCGATCTCGCGCTCGGCCTGGTCGAGCAGCGGTTGGCCAAGGCGGAATGGTTCGCCGGCAAGGAATTCACGACCGCCGACATCATGATCGTGTTCTCGCTCACGACCATGCGGCTGTTCCTGCCGCTCGATCTGAAGCCTTATCCGGCGATCCTCGCCTACCTGCAGCGGGTCGGGAAACGCGACGCCTACCGCCGCGCCATGGCCAAGGGCGACCCCGGCATGGAGCCGCTGCTCACCTAGAAAATCCTCGCCGTTTCAATGGGTTGGGTCAGTTGTATTGACAAGGTCAGTATTATTGACCTATTTGGACAGATAGTTGTGTTTCAACTGTCTGAAAAGACCCATTTGGAATCATTGGAGAGGGGATATCGCAATGTCCTTAACCATGGATGACCGCGACGGCTTCATCTGGCTCGACGGCAAGCTGGTGCCGTGGCGCGAAAGCCGCATGCACGTGCTGACCCACGCCCTGCATTACGGCTCGGCGGTCTTCGAGGGCGAGCGCATCTACGACGGCCGCGTCTTCCGGCTGTCGGCGCACAGCGCGCGCCTGATCCGCTCGGCGCGTC
>SCVT01000542.1 GCA_004296815.1 Reyranella sp.
TCGTGCGATCGCTCACCACCTGCACTTCGACGTCGTTCGGCATGGCCGCCTGCAGCTCGGGCATCAGCTCCTTGATGCGGTCGACCGTCTCGATGATGTTGGCGTTGGGTTGCTTGTAGATGATGACCAGCACCGAGCGCTTGCCGTTCGCCTGCCCCTCGTTGCGGATGTTCTCGGTCGAATCGATGACCTCGGCGACCTCGGACAGCCGAACCGGGGCGCCGTTGCGCCAGGCGATGATCAGGTCGCGGTATTGCTCGGCCGTCGTCGCCTGGTCGTTGGCATAGAGCTGAAAGCGCCGCTCGCCGACCTCGATGGCGCCCTTGGGAGAGTTGGCGTTGGCCGCCGCGAGGGCTGCGCGCACGCTTTCGAGCCCGATCCCGTACTTGTTGAGCACCGTCGGGTTGAGCTCGACGCGGACCGCCGGCAGCGAGCTGCCGCTCACCGCGACCTGCCCGACGCCGCTCACCTGGCTGATCTTCTGCTGCAGGATATTGGAGGCCGCGTCGTAGAGCCGGCCCTGACCGATGATGTCCGAGGTCAGCGCCAGCACCATGACCGGCGCGTCGGCGGGGTTGATCTTGCGATACTGCGGGTTACTGCGCAGGTCGGCCGGCATGTCGGCGCGTGCGGCGTTGATCGCCGCCTGCACATCGCGCGCGGCGCCGTCGATGTCGCGCGACAGGTCGAACTGGAGCGTGATGCGTGCGTTGCCGACGGTGCTCGACGAGGTGATCTCGGTGACGCCCGCGATGGCGCCGAGGCGTCGCTCGAGCGGCGTCGTCACGCTGGTCGCCACGGTCTCGGGCGACGCGCCCGGCAGATTCGCCGTCACCTGGATGGTCGGGAAGTCGATCTTGGGCAACGGCGAGACCGGCAGGCCGAACAGCGAGACCAGCCCGGCCAGCGCCAGGCCGATCGTCAGCAGCGTCGTGGCGACCGGCCGCGCAATAAA
Organism: Reyranella sp.; assembly: GCA_004296815.1. Lineage (GTDB taxonomy): Bacteria > Pseudomonadota > Alphaproteobacteria > Reyranellales > Reyranellaceae > Reyranella. Next base: position 956 of record SCVT01000542.1, read on the forward strand.
GGGAGCCGACAGATTCACGGAGAGTCACCGCCCGGGACGGTGCGTACCGGATGGAGCGGCGCGTCGGGCGGCAGGCCGCGCAGGCGGCGGCCGAGACGGTCGAAGGCGAGGTAGATCACGGGTGTCGTGAACAGCGTCAGGACTTGGCTGACGATCAGGCCGCCTACGATGGTGAGGCCGAGCGGCTGGCGCAGCTCCGAGCCGGTGCCGGTACCCAGCATCAGCGGCAGGGCGCCGACGAGGGCCGCCACCGTCGTCATCAGGATCGGCCGGAAGCGCAGCAGGCAGGCCTGGTGGATGGCCTCGCGCGGCGTCTTGCCCTCGTTGCGTTCGGCGTCGAGCGCGAAATCGATCATCATGATCGCGTTCTTCTTCACGATGCCGATCAGCAGCACGATGCCGATGATGGCCACGACGCTCAAGTCGGTGCCGGCGATCATGAGCGCCAGCAGCGCGCCGATACCGGCCGACGGCAGGGTGGAAAGGATCGTGATCGGGTGGATGTAGCTCTCGTAGAGCACACCCAGCACGATGTAGACAGTGACGATCGCCGCCAGAATCAGCAGCAGCTGGCTGTCGAGCGACTTCTGGAAGGCGAGCGCCGCGCCCTGGAAGTGTGTCGTGATCGAGCGCGGCATGCCGATCTCGCGCTGCACTGCCACGATGGCGTCGACCGCCTGGCCAAGCGCATAGCCCGGCGCCAGGTTGAACGAGATCGTGGTTGCCGGGAACTGACCGAAGCGGTCCAGCCGGAGCGGCGCCGTGCGCTCCTCGAAAGTGGCGATCGCCGACAGCGGCACCTGCCGGCCGCTCTGCGAGCCCGGCAAGTAGAGGTTATTCAACGACTCCAGCGAACGGCCGACCGCCGGGTCGACTTCGTAGATCACACGGTACTGGTTCGACTGCGTATAGAC
>SCVT01000543.1 GCA_004296815.1 Reyranella sp.
GTCTGGTCTCGGTCGCGGCCATGTTCTTCTACGCCGCCCCCAGCTTCTGGCTCGGCATCATGATGATCGTGCTGTTCTCGGTGAAGCTCGGATGGCTGCCCGTGGGCGGCATGATGAAGATCGGCGGCGGCGGCGGTGTCCTCGACATCCTCCACCATCTGATCCTGCCGACGCTGGCCTTGGGCCTGTTCTATGCCGCGATCTACACGCGCGTCATGCGCTCCTCCATGCTCGAGGTGGCGCAGCTCGATTTCGTGCGCACCGCGCGCGCCAAGGGGCTCAGCCGCAACAAGGTCACCGTCCATCACGTGCTGCGCAACGCGCTGCTGCCGGTCGTCACCATCCTCGGCGTCCAGATGGGCACGGTGCTGGCGGGCTCGGTGGTGATCGAGAGCGTCTTCAGCTGGCCGGGCGTCGGCTCGTTGCTGTTCGACAGCGTGAGCTCGCGCAACTACCCCGTGGTGCTGGGCATCATGGTGCTGGGCTCGCTGGTGGTGATCGCGGCCAACATCACCGTCGACCTCGTCTACATGTGGCTCGACCCCCGGATCGAGATCCGCTGATGCAGCGCTTCGAGTTCCTCGGCAGGTTCTCGCGCAACCGCGGCGCGCTGGTCGGCGCCTGCCTGATCCTGGTCGTGGCGCTGCTGGCGGTCTTCGCCTCGCTCCTCTTCCCGACCGACCCGCTGCGCATCGTCGGCATGCCCGAGCTGTGGCCTGGCGAGGATCCGGACTTTCCGCTGGGCACCGATTCGCTCGGCCGCGACATCCTGGCGATGATCGTCCACGGCGCCCGCGCCACCCTGCTGATCGGCCTGTTCGCCTCGGCCGTCGCCACCCTGATCGGCGTCAGCGTCGGCGCGACGGCGGGCTATTTCGGCGGCTGGGTCGACGAGATCGCGATGCGCGCCGCCGAGCTCTTCCAGACGATCCCGAACCTGATCTTCGTGCTCACCATCGTGGTGATCCTGGGCTCGACCCTCACCAACATCGTGATCGCCATCGGCATCGTGAGCTGGACGCCGATCGCGCGCATGACCCGCGCCGAGTTCCTGTCGCTGCGCGACCGCGAGTTCGTGCAGGCCTGCCGTTCGATGGGTATGGGCGACTTCCGCATCATCCTGACCGAGATCCTGCCCAACGCCCTGCCGCCGGTGATCGTGCTCTCCTCGCTGGTGGTCGCCGGCGCCATCCTGTTCGAGTCGGCCGTCTCCTTCCTCGGCCTCGGCGATCCCAACGTCGCGAGCTGGGGGCGGCTGGTCGGCGACGGCCGGCAGCTCATCCGCAGCTCCTGGTACATCTGCGCCATCCCCGGCATCGCGATCATGATCACCGTGCTCTGCCTCAACCTGGTGGGCGACGGGCTGAACGACGCGCTCAATCCCAAGCTCAGGGACCGCTGACGATGGCGGCCCTTCCCCTCGAGGTGCGCGATCTCCGCACGACGCTGTTCACGCGCCGCGGCGAGATGAAGGCCGTCGACGGGCTCAGCCTCTCGGTCGGCGCCGGCGAGACCGTGGCCCTGGTGGGCGAGTCGGGCTGCGGCAAGTCGCTGTCGGCGCTGTCGATCATGCGCCTGCTGCCCGATCCGCCGGCCCGCATCGTCGGCGGCTCGGTGAAGCTCAACGGCCGCGACATCGTCCCGCTTCCCGAGGACGGCATGCTCGACATCCGGGGCAAGGAGATCGGCATGATCTTCCAGGACCCGATGAGCTCGCTGAACCCGGTCGCCACGGTCGAGAAGCAGATCGTCGAAGTCCTGATGACCCACACCGAGCTCGGCCGCGGCCAGGCGCGCGTGCGGGCGCACGAGCTGCTCGAGCTGGTCGGCATGCCTGATGCCGCGCGGCGGCTCGACGCCTATCCGCACCAGCTCTCCGGCGGCATGTGCCAGCGGGTCGTCATTGCCATGGCGATCGCCTGCAGCCCCTCGGTGCTGATCGCCGACGAGCCGACGACGGCGCTCGACGTCACGGTGCAGGCGCAGGTCCTGTCGCTGCTGAAGAAGCTGCAGGCCGACGCCGGCATGGCGATGATCTTCATCACCCACGATCTCGGCGTCGTCGCCGAGACCGCCGACCGCGTCGTGGTGATGTATGCCGGCCGCAAGGTCGAGGAAGCGACGGTCGACGACCTCTTCGAGGCGCCGCTGCATCCCTATACGGCGGGACTGATCGGCGCGACACCGACGCCGGGCGCCGAGCGCGCCGCGCGGCTGGCCGACATTCCCGGCATGGTGCCGCCGCTCAACGCGCTGCCCCGCGGCTGCGCCTTCGCGCCGCGCTGCCCCAAGGTCATGGAACGCTGCCGCAGCGAGCGGCCCGCGCTCACCGTGCCGGCGCCGGGCCGCCTCGTCGCCTGCTTCGCGGCGGAGGCGGGCTGATGTCGCTGCTCGCCCTGAAGGACGTGCGCGTCCACTTCAACACCGCCGCGGGCGTCGTGCGCGCCGTGTCGGGCGTCAGCCTCGACCTCGCGGTCGGCGAGACGCTGGGGCTGGTTGGCGAGTCGGGTTGCGGCAAGAGCACACTCGGCAAGGCGATCATGAAGCTGGTCCCCGTGGCGGCCGGCGAGATCGTGGTCGAGGGCACCAACATCGCGCCGCTGCAGGGCGCCGCGCTCAGCGAGATGCGCCGCAAGGTGCAAATGATCTTCCAGGACCCGTACGGCTCCTTGAACCCGCGCTCGACAGTCGGCCGCTCGATCAGCCAGCCGATGGTGCTGGCCGGCTGGACGCAAGGCGCCATCGACGAGCGGCTGGAGACGCTGCTGGGCTGGGTCGGCTTGCCCAGCGACGCCCGCCAGCGCTACCCGCACGAATTCTCCGGCGGCCAGCGCCAGCGGATCGGCATCGCGCGCGCGCTGGCTCTCAGCCCCAAGCTGATCATCTGCGACGAGCCGGTCTCGGCGCTCGACGTCTCGGTGCGCGCGCAGGTGATCAACCTGCTCGAGGACCTGAAGAGCCAGTTCGGCGTCTCCTACCTCTTCATCAGCCACGATCTCAGCGTCGTCGAGCACATCGCCGACCGGGTCGCGGTCATGTATCTCGGCACCCTGGTCGAGGTCGGCGCCCGCGACCAGATCTGGCGCAACCCGCAGCACCCCTACACCAAGGCGCTGCTGGCGGCGGCGCCGATCGCCAACCCCAAGCTCGCCCGCGCCCGGCAGCGCACCGTCCTGCAGGGCGAGCTGCCGAGCCCGCTCAACCCGCCGGCCGGCTGCCCCTTCCATTCGCGCTGCCCGATCGCCCAGGACCGCTGCAAGGAAGAGCGGCCGGTGCTGCGTCCCGTGGCGAGTGGCGCCCAGGCGGCGTGCCATTTCGTCTGAGCGCGCTATGATCGCGGGCATGAAACTGCCTGCCGCCTCGGCCCTGCTCGCCCTCGCCTGCTCCCTCGGAGCGGGCACAGCCTCCGCCCAGACCATGGACTTCGCCTGCCCCGACCCGGGCACGACCATCACCTACGACAGCGGCGTCAAGGTGATCGCCCGCGGCCGGTCGGGCTTCGACTGCACCATGGAGCGGGTCGGCGGCCAGCCCTTCAACCTGCGGGCGCTGCTGTTCGACAACCCCTCGCCCGACGGCGCGGACATGTCGGCCTACATCAACGCGCTGAAGCCCGAGCGGCTGTGGCCGCTCGAGGTCGGCAAGAAGATCGAGGCCAAGTACAGCACCGGCGCCGGCACCTGGAGCTACACGCTCGCGGTCGTGCGCTACGAGAAGCGGACCGGTCCCGGCGACAAGATGATCGACACGTTCCTGATCGAGATGAACGAGCACGGCGACAGAGGCGGCCGCTCGGTCTCGCGCTGGTGGATCTCGCCCGTCGACAAGTTCGCCATCCGCTACGATTTCAGCGACGGCGCCGGCAAGGCCAACCGCGCCGTCGTGACGTCGGTCACGAAATAGGCGTCACACGTTAGCTCCGGCCAGTCAGAGACTGAGCCGGTAGAACCTCGACGCCGTGTCGTGGAACAGGTCGGCCTTCTCCGCCGCACTCGCGCCCTGCGCCAGTCTCTTGCAGGCATTCCAGTACACGCCGTAGCCGTACGAGCCCTTGTCGACGGGAAAGTTGCTTTCGAACATCGCGCGGCGCGGGCCGAACGCCTCAATGCAGGTCTCCACATAGGGCCGCCAGGCGGCGGCGAGCTGCTCGGAGCTCGGCGGCAGCTCCCCTTCGTGGACGTCGAAGCCGAACATCTTCATGCCGAGACCGCCCAGCTTCACGTGGACGTTGGGGCATGCCGCCAGCTCGCGGATGCGAGCGCTCCAGTCGGCGAACACCTCGTCGCGCTTGCCCTTGTAGCGGCCGAGCCCGATCGGGCCGCCGACATGGTTCATCACGATCGGCGTTGCCGGAAAGGCGCGCGCCAGGTCGACGACATCGCCGAGCTGGGGATGGAAGGCCCAGGCGTCGAAGCTGAGGCCGAGCGGCGCCAGTTGCGCGAAGCCCTCGCGCACGCGTGCGTCGCGCAGCATGCCCTGCGGCCGAACGAAGGTGGCGCCCCACTGTGCCTGGTCGGGATCGCTGGACGCGATGTAGCGGATGCCGCGGAACCGGCCGCCGCCCGCCGCGATCATCGCCTCGAGGACCTTGGCCACCCTTGCACCCAGCATGAGGTCGGCATGGCCCACGATGCCGGCGCAGAGGCGCGGCGTGCCGTAGCCACCGCTGGCGCACATCGCCGCGACCCCATTGGCGAACTCGATCTCGCCGACCGGCCGCATCTCCTCAGGGCCATCGGCGCGATACATCGACAGCCATTCCAGATAGACGGTGGCGACGACGTTGTGGCCGCTGCCGATATCCTCCAGCAGGTCCGGCATCAGGTAGGTGCCGCTCTCCGGCCGGTCGATCAGGTGGTGGTGCGGATCGACGATCGGCAAGGCGGGCTCGAGCGCAGCCTCCGGGCGGCTGGCGAGCCATTCCTTGCGGATGGCGAGATGCGAGCTGATCTGCGCGCTGATCGCGGACGACATCGCTTCCTCCTCAGTAGCTCGGCTTGGTCGAGAACGGCGTGAGCTGCAGCTCGTGCGTCCAGACCGACCGATCCTGCGTGTGCAGGTAATAGAAGGCCTCAGCGATCTTCACCGGGTTCATCACCTGGTCGGGATTCTGCCGGGCGCGCGGCAGGGCGTGGGTGCCGGGCGAGTCGATCAGGCCGTCGATCACGACATTGGCGACGTGCACGCCGTGCTCGGAATATTCCTCGGTGAGGACCTGGGCCAAGGTGCGCATCATCACGCGCGGATAGTAGAGCGACTGCCCGGTCATCCGCTTGCGCCCGCGCAGCGAGCTGGAATTGTTGGAGAAGAAGAACGAGCCCTCGCCACGCTTGCGCATCACCGGCAGGACCTCCTTGGCGACCAGGAACGGGCCGCGGCTGGCGATATGCTGGGCGGTGTCGAACATCTCGACCGGGATATGTTCGAGCAGCTCCTTCTCGGGCGGCAGGTCGCGGCCTTCGAGATAGCCCGCGTTGTAGACCACGACATGCGGATCGCCGGCGTCGCTGCGGATCGTGGCGAAGGCCGCCGCGACCGACTCCTGCTTCGAGAGATCGAGCTCGACGATGGCACAGTCGCCGCCCTGCGCCTTGATTGCCGCCTCGAGGCCCGAGGCATTGGCGGCGGTTCGGGTCGTCAGCACGACGAAGAACCCCTCGGCCGCGAACTTCTGGGCGATGGCGCCGCCGATGCCCCAGCGCACGCCGACGGGCAGATGGCTGTCGTCCACGGCCTTGCCGTGCGCCAGCCTGGTGTTGCGGCCGTCGGCCTGCCATTTCGACGTGGCGCCGATGACGACGGCGACCGGCTTGCGCTTTGAGTTCTTTGCCATCCTGGACTGCTCCCTTTGGTCGCGATGATCCTCGGGATGGCAGCGAATGGAAAGGGCTAGGCCACCGATCCCGGATCGGTATTGGCGCCGCACACCAGCGTCGCCACGCGCTCGCCCGCCGAGGGCTTGTAGGCGCCGGCCATGAGGGCCGCGAGGCCGGTGGCGCCGGCGGGTTCGGCCACGACGCGCAGCTCTTCCCAGAGGGCGCGCTGGGCGGCGCGCACCGCATCGTCGCTCACCAGCACGGACTGCTTCACGAGCTTCTGCGCCACCTCGAAGTTGGGCGTGCCGATGCGGCTGGCGCCCAGCGCGTCGGCGGCGATGCCGGAGATGGCGACATCGACGGGACGGCCGGCCTTCAGTGCCTCGTGCAGGGTGGGCGTGCCTTCGGTCTCGACGGCCACGATCTTCGTGGCCCCACCGATCGCCGCCGCACAGCCCGCGATCAGGCCGCCGCCGCCGACGGCGACCAGCAGCGTGTCGAACCTGGCCTGCTCCGCGAACTCAAGTGCCACGCTGCCCGCGCCCGCGAACACGACCTCGTCCTCGTAGGCCGGCGCGATCAGGGCGCCAGTCTCGGCAGCGCGTTTTTCCGACGCCGCGCGTGCCTCGGCATAGACCGCGCCGATCTGGTGGACGGTGGCGCCGTAGCTGCGCAGCCGTGCGACCTTGGCAGGTGCTGCAATGGTCGGCACGAAGATCTCGGCCTTGTGGCCCAGCGCGCGGGCGGCGTAGGCGGCCGCGGCGCCGTGGTTGCCGCCCGATGCCGCGACGATGCCGGCGGCCGGCACCTTCGAGGCCAGCAGCTTGTGGAAGGCGCCGCGGCCCTTGAACGAGCCGCTGAGCTGCAGCGATTCGAGCTTGAGCGCGAGCGGTGCGGCGACGCCCAGCGATCCGGCGGGCAGCTCGATCACCGGCGTGCGGCGCACGTGCGGACGGATGAGGCCCCAGGCGGCCTCGACCTCTTTGCGGGAAATCATGCGAACCTCAGGCGCGCCGGCAGGCCGGGACGTGGCGCAGGTAGTGGTCGAAGTCCGGCGTCGAGGCGCGCGGATCCTTCGCCTCCTCGTCGTAGCGGCGCAGGCGCACCGCCTCGGCATGATACGGGTTGGCGCGGAACGCCTCGACCTCGTCGGGCGACATCAGCCCGCCCTGCAGCTTGAGGCTGCGCACCGAGTCGGGCGCCAGCTTGCCGAAATAGTCGGACTCGACGGTGCAGAGATAGCGCTTGGCGGTGACGTGCAGGCGCACCGGCTCGCTCACCGCGGGGTCGAAGCGTTCGGCCAGCCACCTGGCGCCCAGCTCCTCGTGCACGTCGTCGACGCCACGCGAAGCGGGATCCTCGCCGAGCTTATGGATCATGTGACCGACATCGTGCAGCAGCGAGGCGAGCACCGTCGCAGGCGGCGCGCCGTCGGCCTCGGCGAGCGCCGCGGCCTGCAGCGCATGCTGGAGCTGGTTGATCACGGAGAGGCCGTAACGCTTCGTGGCGCGGCCGACGAAGATGTCCAGGAGCTCCTGGCGAAGAGGGTCGCTCATGCCCCCTTCTTAGCATGAGCCAGGGCGTAAC
>SCVT01000544.1 GCA_004296815.1 Reyranella sp.
ACGACAACACCTTTCGGGAGAAGTCCCATGGCCAACATCTCGCTCCACTACACCTCGCAGGCCCCGCTGGCCGGCACCTTCACCGCCTTCGGCCAGATCTTCGCGACCTGGCGCCGTCGCGCCCGCGAACGCCGGGAGCTCGCGGAAATGGACCATCGCACCATGCGCGATCTGGGGATCAGCCCGACCGATATCCACTTCGAAGCGAACAAGCCCTTCTGGCGCGTCTGACATTCGAATCCGGAGCGGTCCCGTCCTTACCCTGCGCGGGACCATCCCTCTCCGGACCTAGCCGGCGGTCGATCCTCAGCCTCCCTTTCGACCGCCGGCTTTTTCTTTGCCGGCGCGCCGGGCTCTGCTAGAGCCCGGCCGTGCCTCTCAACGACCAGCAGATTCAGGCGCTCGGCCGCGACGCCGTGCAACGCGCCGCCGCCGGCGACTTCGCCGCGGCTGAGACGATGTTCTCGCGCATCGTCGACGAGCGCCCCAACGCCGGCCAGGCGCTCCACTTCCTGGGCCAGGTCCGGCTGAAGCTCGGCCGCTTCGTCGAAGCACGCGAACCGCTGGAGCGTGCCGCCAAGTTCATGCCGCGGGAGCCCGCGGCGCAAACCAACCTGGCAGGATGCCTGATGCAGCTCGGCCAGCATGAAGCTGCGCTCGAAGCCCTGGCCCGCGCCGCACATCTGAAGCCGAACGACCCTGTCATCGCACACAATACCGGCCGCACGCTCGAGGCGCTGGCCCGCCTTGACGAGGCCGAGCGCGCCTACGACCTCGCACTCTCGATCGACAACCGCCTGCTGCCGAGCCTGGCGGCGCGCGCGAACCTGCTGGCCGCGCGTGGCGAGTGGGCCGGCGCCTTGGCCGACCTCGATACGGCCCTCGTCAGCCGGCCGAACGATCCGCAGCTCCGGCTGCGCCGCGGCGAACTGCTGCTGCGCCAGGGCGACTGGTGGCGCGGCCTCGCCGATCACGAGGCGCGGCTCGAGATCGCTGAGGATCGCTACGCACCCGATCTACCGATTTGGCAGGGCGAAGCTCTTGCGGGTCCTCTTCTTCTCTATCCTGAGCAGGCCGACATCGACGGCGACGACGCCAAGCGCGACACGATCATGCTGGCGCGCGGCATCGATCCCGCCATGACCTTCGCCGTGCAGTGCGCCGCCGACCTCGCCCCGCATCTCGCGGTGCCGACCGTGCGCCGCGGCGATCCGGTTCCGGGTTTCGCAGCCGCCGCGCCGCTGCGCAGCCTGCCCCATCTCCTCGGACTCACGCTCGAGACCCTACCGGCGTCAACGGCTGTGACCGCTCTCGGAAAGACATCGTCGCGGATCGGTTGGTTCACCCGGCGCGAGCCGCCCGCAGGCCTCGAGATCGAGCGCGATCCAGTACAGGCGGGTGCCTGCCGTCTCGTCGTCGGCGACGATCTGTGGCCGGCGCATCTCGCGGCATCCCTCGGCATCCGGACGCTGATCCTGCTGCCTCGCACCGCAGACTGGCTCTGGGGACCGAGGCTCGGAACATCGCCTTGGTATGCGTCGGTCGAATTGCTGGCCGAAGACGACAGCGAAGGACTGGCGGCGCGCCTCGCCGGGTGCTGATATCGCCCGATGCAAAAGACCCTGTTCGACAAGATCTGGGATAGCCACGTCATCACCGATCTCGGCAACGGCTTCGTGCTGTTGCACATCGACCGCCTGCTGCTGCACGACATGTCGGGCGGCAAGGCACTGAAAGAGGCGATCGAGAAGGGCTACCCGCCGGCACAGCCGCGGCTGACCTACGGCACGCCCGATCACACCATGTCGACCAAGCCCGGCCGCACCGAGAGCACCCATCCGCCCGGCCTGCCGCTCATCCTGTCGATGCGCGAGACCACCAGCGCCTACGGCATCAAGCTGTTCGACCTCGGCCAGGACGGACAGGGCATCGTGCACGTGATGGGTCCCGAGCAGGGACTGACCCTGCCCGGCACGACTCTGGTCTGCGGCGACAGCCACACCTCGACACATGGTGGCATGGGATCGCTCGCCTTCGGCATCGGCTCGTCCGAGCTGGTGCATGTGATCGCGACTCAGACGATGGTGCAGCGGAAGCCCAAGCGCCTGCGCGCCAGCTTCGAGGGCAAGCTCGAGCCGGGCGTCACCGCCAAGGACATGATCCTTCACCTGATCGGCGAGCTCGGCACCGCCGCCGGCACTGGCTATTCGGTCGAGTATGCCGGCTCAGGCGTGCGCGCCCTGCCGGTCGAGGCGCGGCTCACGCTCTGCAACCTCACCATCGAGATGGGCGCGCGCACCGGCATGGTCGCGCCCGACGACACGACCTACGAGTACCTCGCCGGCCGCGACTACGCGCCGAAGGGCGCGATGTGGGACCGCGCTGTCGCCCACTGGCGCACGCTGCCCACCGATCCCGACGCCGAGTTCGACCGTGAGCACACGGTCGACATGAAGAACGTGGCGCCGCAGATCACCTGGGGCACCAGCCCCGAGCATGTGATCGCGGTCGACCGCGCCATCCCCGATCCGAGCAACGGACCGGAGGAGAAGCGCGGCGCCTGGGAAGCGGCGCTCAAGTACCAGGGCCTCGAACCCGGCAAGCCGATCGAGGGCACCAAGGTCGACTGGGTGTTCATCGGCTCCTGCACCAACTCCCGCATCTCCGACCTGCGCGCCGCCGCCAGTATCGTGAAGGGCCGGCACAAGGCCGATCATGTGACAGCGTGGGTCGTGCCGGGCTCGGTGCGGATCAAGCAGGAAGCCGAAGCCGAGGGGCTTGATCGCGTGTTCCTCGACGCGGGCTTCGAATGGCGCGAGCCGGGCTGCTCGATGTGCCTCGCCTCCAACGGCGAGCGCGTGCCGCCGGGTCAGAGGAGCGTCTCGACCTCCAACCGCAATTTCGTCGGCCGCCAGGGACCCGGCGCGCGCACCCATCTCGCAAGCCCCGCGATGGCAGCGGCGGCGGCGATCAAGGGCGCCATCGCCGACGTCAGGAAGATCTGATCATGGACAAGTTCACCAAGGTCACCGGCGTCGCCACGCCGCTGATGCGCCAGAACGTCGACACCGACCTGATCATCCGCATCGAGCGGCTGGTCGACAACGTGACGAAGGAAGGCCTCGGCCCCTACTGCTTCGAGCAGATCCGCTTCAAGCCCGACGGCAGCGAGGACCCGGACTGCATCTTCAACCAGGAGCCCTATCGCGACGCGCCGATCATCCTCAGCCGGGAGAATTTCGGCTGCGGATCGAGCCGCGAGGGCGCGGTGTGGGCGCTGAAGGGCATGGGCATCAAGACGGTGATCGCCCCGTACTTCGGCGACATCTTCAACAACAACTGCTTCCAGAACGGCATCCTGCCGGTGGCGCTGCCGATCCACGAGGTCGAGCAGCTTGCCGACGAGATGAAGGCCTCGCCCGGCAATGCGCGTATCACCGTCGATCTGGAGAATTGCCAAGTGATCTCGCCCACCGGGCGCACCATCCCCTTCCAGATCGACGCCCGCCGCCAGCACGCCATGCTGAACGGGCTCGACGACATCGCCCAGACGATGAGCGCCAAGGACAAGATCGAGGCCTGGCAGGCGGCAGACAAGAGCGCGAGACCGTGGGTCTGGCTGTAACCGTTTGACCCCACTTCATCTCGCGGCGGCCCTCCTCATCGTGGCGATGTGGGGGCTGAACTTCACGGTCATCCGCTTCGGCCTCGACGAGTTCACGCCTTTCACCTTCGCGACCTGGCGCTTCCTGATCGGCGCCCTGCCGATCCTGTTCATTCCCAAACCCGCGATCTCGTGGGCAACACTCGCCGGCATCGGCGGCTTCATGTTCGCCGGCCAGTTCATCTTCCTGTTCTTCGCCATGGAGGCGGGCCTGCCGCCCGGCCTCACCTCGGTGCTCGTCCAGCTGCAGGGGCCGCTCACCGTCGTGCTGGCGGCATTGTTCCTGCGCGAGCACGCGACGCGGGCACAGTGGCTGGGCCTTGCCGTGGCCATGGCCGGCGTGGTCGTGATCGCCCGTTCGGTCGAGGGATCGGCCAGCCTGCTCGCGGTCGGGCTCGCGCTGATGTCGGCGCTGACCTGGGCTACCGGCAACCTGTTCTTCCGCAGCGCCCGAGGCGTGTCGATGTTCGCCGTCACGGTCTGGGC
>SCVT01000545.1 GCA_004296815.1 Reyranella sp.
GTCGGAGCTGACCGCCAGCGCCTTCACGGCGACGGAGCGGATGTGCGGCAGCAGCACCGGCACGTCGAGCAGCGCGCAGTTCACGGTCCCCGCGATCAGGTCGTTGGTCGCGGGCGCCGCCCCGCGATAGGGCACATGCAGCAGGTCGATGCCGGCCTCGCGCTTCAACAGCTCGGTGGCGAGATGGGTGATGCCGCCGGTGCCGGCCGATCCGTAGGTCAGCTTGCCGGGATTGGCCTTGGCGTAGGCCACGAACGCCTTGAAGTCGGTGATGCCGAGCTTGGCGCTCACCACCAGCACCTCCTGGACGCGCACGACCAGCGTGATCGGCGCGATGTCCTTGGCTGGGTCGTACGGCATCTTGGGCATCAGGCTCTGCATGATCGCGCCGGCGCTGGCGCTCATCAGCCCGAGCACGTGAGGATCGCTGCCCGCCTTGGCGACGAAATCGATGCCTGTGACGCCGGCCGCGCCGCTCTTGTTGTCGACGATGACGCCCTGGCCCAGCCGCTCGCCCATGCCCTTGGCCAGCGGCCGGCCGAACGTGTCGGCGGGACCGCCGGCCGGGAAGGGCACGACGAGGGTCAGCGGCTTGCTGGGAAAGGTCGGCTGGGCGGCGGCGCCGAAGGCCGGCAGGGCCACGAGCCCCGCGACCGCGCCGCGGCGGGTGATGCGCATTGTTTTCCTCCCGATCGTTGGAGGAAGTCTGCGCGGTGCTCCCTCCGCCGACAAGGGGTGATCCGGGCCGCGGCCACGGCGTACAAAGGCCATGTCCACGAGCATTCCTCCGCATCCGCTGTTTCTCCTTGGCCTGATGGCATCGCTGGTGAGCGCCTGCGCGTCGCCACCTGAAGTCGCTGTCACAACGGCTGCACCGCCATTGGTGTTGGAGTCCTTCTTTCCTGGCCGGACGGTCGGCCAAGGAGTCTTCACCAACTCATGGACCGGATCGCAGCGTCGCTTCGATGTCGTGATCGACGGGTCATGGGACGGCCGTACCCTGACCCTGGTCGAGGATTTCGCCTACGCCGATGGCGAGAAGGACCGCAAGACATGGCGCTTCGAGCGCACCGCGTCGGGCACCTACAAAGGCGTGCGGGAAGACGTGGTGGGTGAGGCCCGCGCCTGGACCGAAGGCAAGACTGTGCGGCTCGACTACGCCGTGAGCCTCGGCGGCTGGACCGTGGACTTCGCCGACGTGCTGGCGCTTCGCGAGGACGGCTCCTTGCTCAACAAGGCGACCGTCGGCAAGTGGGGCATCCGCATCGGGCGCGTCGAACTCGAGCTGCGCCGCGCGCCGTCCAGCTAGAGAGGCGGGCTAGAACTCGACGTCGAGTTCCTCGAGCTCCTCCGGCTCGGCCTTCGCCGCCGCCGTCCACTCGAGCATTGCGGGAAAGCGCAGCATCTGGTCGCGATAGTTGGCCGAGGCCGGGTCGAGCTTCACGTCGTATGTCGCGAAGCGCGTGCAGACGGGGGCGTACATCGCATCGGCAATGGTTGGTGTGTTGCCGAAAAGATAGGGCCCGCCGTAGCGCTGCAGGCAGTCGCGCCAGATAGCCGTCACGCGGTCGATGTCGGCCTGGGCGCCGGCCCAGACCTTGAAGCCCTCGTGGCGGACCTTGAGATTCATGGGCAGCGCCGAGCGCAGATTGGCGAACCCCGAATGCATCTCGCCGCAGACCGCCCGGCAGTGGGCGCGGGCGACCGGATCGGCCGGCAGCAGGCCGGCGTCGGGCTTGATCTCGTTCAGGTACTCGCCGATCGCCAAGGTATCCCAGACCTTGACCTGCCCGTGGTCGAGGCAGGGCACCAGGAACGACGGTGAAAGAAGCAGCAGCTCGGCGCGGGTCGCCGGATCGTCGAGCGGGGCCACCCGCTCGTCGAAATCGAGGCCGGCCATCCGGCAAAGAAGAAAGCCGCGGAGCGACCAAGAGGAATAGTTCTTGCTACTGACGGTGAGCGAGGCCTCGGCCATGGACTCCACCCCTCCCGATCCGGCGGGTTTGTCTGTGTCTTAAATCCTCGCCGAAAGATGCAAATTCCGAGCCGGTCGCCCCCTCATGCTCTATTCGCTGTATCAGACCGCCGCCGACGTGATGCTGCCGCTCCGCACCTGGGCGACCGTCGCGGGCCAGTCGCTGGGCGGCGGAGGGGCCTCGACCTTGGAAAGCTGGCGGGCGGCCGGGGCGCTCTGCGAGATGGTGAGCCGGGCGACCCTCACGCACCGCCGGCCGTCCTTCGGCATTCCCGAGGTCAAGTACGGCAACCAGATGGTGCCGGTGCACGAAGAAGAGGCGTTCTCGACGCCGTTCGGCACCCTGCTGCGCTTCGCCAAGGAAGGCGCGCCGCCGCAGCCCAAGGTGCTGGTCGTGGCGCCCCTGTCGGGGCACTTCGCGACCCTGCTGCGCGACACGGTGCGGGTGCTGCTGCCGGAGCACGACGTCTACATCACTGACTGGGCGAACGCCCGCGACGTCGGCATCTGGAACGGCCGTTTCGGCTTCGACGAATATGTCGGCCACCTGATCGAGTTCCTCGAGGTCATGGGCCCAGGCAGCCACGTCGTGGCGGTTTGCCAGC
>SCVT01000546.1 GCA_004296815.1 Reyranella sp.
CGGAGTCGGCGCGCCGCGGCATGACGCAGGTCAAAGCGAACCGCGTTGTCACCGTGACGACCGAGCAGGAGCGGAAGGCAGCACCAATCGACGCCAACAGCAACGGCATCACCGAAGGCCGGTCGAACGGATGGCGGTTGATCTACTGCAAGGGCTGCGAGGGCGAGCAGCTCGAGTTCGTGCAGGCGCTCGGACCCGTGAAGAAGGTCTTCGACGATGCGCGCGAGGCGAGGGCGAAGCTGGTCGGCGGTCGGTGACGGCCGCCATGCGCGGCGTCGTCCATCACATCGACCTCACGGTCCGCGACCTCGCGGTATCGGCGTCGTTCTACGAGGCGCTGCTCGGGTTCCTGGGCTACGAGCGCGTCAAGAAGGAGCCCGACATCCACGTCTGGGACCTGCTGGACGGCAAGCGCTTCCTGGGCGGCGTCGCGGTGCGCAGCGCGCGGTCGCCGCGCGAGCACGACCGCTACAGCGCCGGCCTGCATCATCTCGCCTTCCATGCCGGCGACCGCGCCGACGTCGATCGCGCTCATGCGCTCATGAAGGAGAAGGGCTTCGCCATCCTCGATGCGCCGGCCGAGTATCCCAAGTACGGCGCGGGCTACTACGCGATGTTCGTGGCCGATCCCGACGGGCTGAAGCTCGAGGTCGTGCACTTCGCCGAGCGCGCGTGATCAGCTCCGCGGCTGGCCGGGCGTGAAGCAGTAGATGAACTGCTCCTTCTCGCAGAGGTGCGAGCGGCCGTCGCCGGCGTAGTTGTCGGGCAGCACGCGATCCTGCGGCACCTGCAGCCAGACGCGTCCGTTCCACGCCCGCCAGTAGCCTTCCTCGTCGACGAAGGCGCGGGTCGGCCGGCAGTCGGAGTTGTCGCAGCACGAGGTGTTGGCGTTCAGCGGCGGATGCCAGTGCCGGTAGATGTCGTGCATCTGCGCGTGGCCGTCGCCGTGCCGCCCGGAGGGCTCCTCGCTCTGCGCGAACGTCGTCGACGCCAGCACCAGGAGCGTCAGCGCCGCAACGCCGGCCATTCTGCGATCGGTCAACGCAGCCTCCGCGAGCCATGGCCCCCGCGGCGGTAACGGTGCTCCCCGGCCGGAGTTCCCTCCCTAGGCCGCGATCACCGGATCGCTGCCGACGATGGTCGTGCGGTGCATGACGCGCCGCTCCGCGGGATCGTGCGGCGTCACCGCGTGCACCGTGCAGCGATTGTCCCACATCAGCACGTCGTGCGGCTCCCAGGCGTGGCGGTACATGTACTTGGGCTGGGCGGCGAACGCCGTCAGCTCCTCGATCAGCCGCCGCGCCGCACCGTCCTCCATGCCCTCGACCGCGTCGTTGTAGATCGAGCTGATGTAGAGCGACGTGCGGCCGCTCACCGGATGGCGGCGCACCAGCGGATGCCACACCGGGGGCATCGCCGCGCGCTCCGCGCCGCTGGGCGGCGGCGAGCCCACGAGGCGTGCCATCATCCCGAAATCGTGGCGCGCGCGGCGGCCCTCGACCTGGCGGCGCAGCGCCTCGGGCAGCTCGTCCCACACCATGTACATGTTGATGAACTGCGTGAGGCCGCCGGTGCGGCTGATCTCGATCCCGTGCAGCAGCGAGCCGGTCGAGGGCACCGGCCGGTAGCTCGAATCGGTGTGCCACTGCTGCGCCGAGGAGAGCTGCTTCTGCGACGGCTCGGCCGGCGTCATCAGCCGTCCCTGTTCGTCGACGTTGGAGACGAGGAAGATCTCCTTCACCCGCTCGGAGCGGAGCTTGAGCGAGGTCTGCAGGAAGATCTCGGGCTCGCCGAACTCGCGCGTGAACTCGACATGCTCCTCGTCGCTGATCTGCTGGTCGGGGAAGACGAGGACCAGGTGCCTGGTCCAGGCGTCGATCACCTGCTGGCGGGTCGCCGCGTCCATCGGCCGGCGCATGTCGATGCCGCGCACCTCGGCGCCGAGCGCGGGATGGCGGGGGATCACGGTGATGGTCATGGGCCGAGCATAGGCCCCGATCGCGTCAGCCGACCAGCGTGCGGCCGGGGTTGCGGCCGGGGTTCATGTCGAGATGGATCGCGTTGGGGAACTTGTAGTAGCGCGCGACCAGCCAGCGGCCGACCAGGTAGGCCGTGAGGATGATCGCCGCGGCGCCCAGCACGCCGAACTTGCCGGACTGGCGGTCCATCAGGTTGGTGCTCACGAAGCGCGCGATCGTCAGCACCAGCAGCGCCGCCGCCGCGGCCGCGCCGTCCCAGGTCGTGGGCACGCGCATCAGCTGCTTGCCGGTGTCGCGGTTGAGCTTCAGCAGCCAGCCCGCGAAGGCGCCCGGTGCCAGGCCGATCAGGAAGGCGATGACCCAGAGTTCGTAGCGTTTGCCCGGCGAGACGAGCAGCAGCAGCGCCATCACGCCAAAGGCGAGGGCAGGCGGGATGGCCCAGGCGATCTTGGAAGTGGCGGTACCGGCGACCTCGTGCCGGATCGACCACAAAGCGAGGGCTGCCAGGAGCACTGCAGCCAGTTGGGCGAGGAGAACCATGCGCGGACCAATTGAGCCGTGCTTCGCTGTAATATGCAATGCCAGATTGCATCAGCGCTGCATTATAAATCGAAAGGGCCCGCGACCTACCCCGCGTCGACCGCGTCGGCCAGCGCCTGCAGGGTCGGGAAGTGGAAGTCCGGCGTCGTGAGCTTGGCCACGGCCGGCGTGCCGCCGAAACCGGCCTGCCCCTGCCGCCGCTCGATCCAGCAGGTCCGGTAGCCCAGCGACTTGGCGATGCCGATATCGTGGTGCTGGCTCTGCGCCACGTGGAGGATCTCCTCCTGCTTGAAGCCGTGCGCCGACTGCCGGCCGCGGTTGAAGGCGAAGAACTGCGGATCGGGCTTGGCGCAGCCCGCCTCGTCGCAGGTCACGCTGTCGTGGAACGGATTTCCCAAAGTGTGGGAATAGAAGGAGAAGGCGGCGCGGTCGGCATTGGTCATGGCGACCAGGCGGAAGCGCTCGCGCAGGCGCCGGAGCGCCGCGGCCGAGTCGGGAAAGGCCGGCCAGCGCAGCACATCCATCTGGAAGGCCTCGGCGGCGCGCTCGTCGGCCGGCAGGCCGAGCTCCTTCATGAGATGGAGGTAGACCTTGGCCATGGCGCCGCTTGAGCGCTCGTAGTGGGCGTCGCGGCCGCGCTTGTAGGGCTCGAAGATCGCATCGTCGCTCAGCTCGGCCGGCGTCTTGCCGGTGAGGCGGCGCACGGACTGCAGGATGCCCGTCTCGAAATCGATGAGCGTGCCGACGACATCGAACGTCAGGACCTTGAACGCGCTGAACGGCATGGGGAACCTCCTGCCAGGAGACTAGCGCGCTTTCACGGGTCCCGGCAGGTCGAGCCCGACGCCGCTGAGGTGGCCGAACGAGGCGTGCAGCCGCTCGACGATGGCGGGCGGCAGAGGAGGGCGCAGGATCGACTCGACGTTCGCCCGCACATGCTCCTTGCGGCCGGTGCCGAACAGGATGACGTCGGCGCCCTTCTCGTGGCGCGCGTAGCGGTAGGCCGCATCGGTGATGCTCTCCGCGATTCCGTCTTCCGTGAGGAAGGCGAGCGGATCGCCGTCCGCGAGCACCGACTTGTCGAGCTGGCCCTGCTCGACCAGCTTGGCCACGACATCGCGGCGATAGGCGTCGTTGCTGAAGATGTTGCGCACCACGAACATCAGCAGCGTGCCGACCCCGCGCCGTTCGGTCGTCGGGAACACGCTGCGGCGCGCGCCCTGGTTCATCAGGCTGTAGGCCAGCATGACCACTTCCCACGGCGCCTCCTGCACCGCCTGCGTCAGCATCTTCTGCGCCGGATCCCGCGGGCCCGTCTCGGTGAGGCCGACATGGCGCACCTTGCCCTGCTCCTTGAGGCGCACGAGGGCGGGCGCCAGCACGTCGCGGTGATGTGCGTAGGTGTCGGGATGCACGGCATGGAAGTGGAAGACGTCGACATGGTCGAGGCCGAGCCGCTTCAGCGATGCCTCGACCTTGCGCGTCACCGTCTCTGCCGTGTCGTCGGCCTTGAACAGCGCCTTGGTCGAGATCACGAGCTTGTCGCGGTCGTAGGCCCGCACGGCCTGGCCCACGATCTCCTCGGTCCCGTAGGCCTCGGCGGTGTCGAGGAAGTTGACGCCGAGATCGATCGCCGTGCGCGCCAGCGCCACGCATTCGTCGACGCTCGCCCCGCGGCCGAGCCCGAGACGGCTGTTGCCGCCGCACCCCAGCCCCGCAACGCTCACCGTCAGGCCGGTCTTTCCGAGGGGACGATACTCCATCACTCAACTCCTGCCCGACAGCAGCCGGGCCTCTTGCGAGAGAAGGGAGACGTAGCCCTTCAGTTTCGACTTCACGTATCGCGCCAGCGGGATCGTCAAGGTGAGCGACCCGACCGGCCGCTCCTCGGATAGCCGGATCGGCACGGCGATGCCCACCGAGTCCGGCAGCTTCTCGCCGCTGCTGAAGGCGTAGCCCTTGCGTCGCATGGACTCGATCAGCTCGGCCAACGTCTTGCTCGTCGGGCGTTTGCCGGT
>SCVT01000764.1 GCA_004296815.1 Reyranella sp.
ACCAAGCTTCCCTGTTCATCCGCGGGGCGCTGTTCCGGGCACCGGCGAGGCTCGACGTCGGCATGGTGCCTTGGGCGACCTACACCGACCCCGAGCTCGCCCAGGTGGGCCTCGGCGAACGCGAGGCGCGGGCGAAGCACGGGGACGCCATCAAGGTGCTGCATTGGAAGTTCGCGGAGAACGATCGCGCCCAGACCGAGCGGGCGACCGACGGCCTGGTGAAGGTCGTCACCGGTGCGCGCGGCCGTATCCTCGGCGCGGGCATTGCGGGGCCGCAGGCCGGCGAGCTGATCCAGCCCTGGTGTCTCGCCCTCGCCAGCCGCCTGAAGATTTCGAGCCTGGCGAGCTTCGTGCCGCCCTACCCGACACTCGGCGAAACGGCCAAGCGCGCTGCTGGTAGCTACTACACGGAAGCCCTCTTCGGTTCCCGCACGCGCGGCGTGGTGAAGCTTCTGTCGCGTCTGCCGGTTTGGTGACCGCGATGGGCCGGTTCGCTAGAGTCACCCCATGACCGCCGACGTCACCCTGCCGGCCCAATCGGTCCGCCCCGTGCGGCGGCGGCGCTTCGCCTTCGGCCTGTCGTGGCGGATTCTGGCGCTGGTCGTGGTCGCAGTGATGACGGCGGAGGTCGCGATCTTCCTTCCGTCGATCGCACGTTTCCGCCTGGTCTATCTCGAGCAGCTCGTCGAGAGCGGCACGCTGGCGGCCCTCGCGCTCGACGCCACGCCGGACAACATGGTCACCGAGCAGGTGAAGCTCTCGCTGCTCCGCCACGCACGTGTCGAGGCGGTGGTGCTGGTCGAGCCGAACCGGCCCAAGCGCGCCCTGATGAACATCGAGCCGCGGCCAGAAATGATGGGCTTCAGCCTCACGGACCGCGGGGCGCTCGGCCTGATCTGGGACGCACTCGAAGCCATGGCGCGCGACGGCTCGCACTTGATCAGGGTCAAGGGCACATCGGTGCGCCTGCCCACGGCAAAGGTCTGGGTCGTCGCCGACGAGTTGCCGCTGCGCACCGCGATGTACGGCTACGCCAGCCGCATCCTGGTCCTGTCGATCATCATCGCCCTGTTCACCGCGGCGCTCCTCTACCTGGCACTGCGCTGGCTGGTGATACGGCCGCTGCAGGATCTCTCGACCGACATGACGGCCTTCCGGCGCGCGCCCGAGGACGCCGGCACCGAGCGCGCGCCGACCCAGCGCGACGACGAGATCGGTGTCGTC
>SCVT01000547.1 GCA_004296815.1 Reyranella sp.
CCCGGGCTTGAAGCCCGGCGCCTCGTCGCAGCACCAGACCACGACATCGGCCGCCGCTTCGATCTCCTCGACCTTGTAGCGGTCGATGACGCGCTTGTAGCCCGCGAAGTAGAGCACCTTGCTGCCGGCCTTGCGGAAGGCCTGGCCGATCGAGAACAGCACCGCGTTGCCGAGGCCGCCGCCCACCAGCACGACGTTCTCGCCGGGTTCGATCTCGGTCGGCGTGCCGGTCGGGCCCATGACGATGACGGGCTCGCCGGGCTGTAGCATGGCGCAGAGGTCGGACGAGCCGCCCATCTCCAGCGCGATCAGCGACAGCAGGCCCTTCTCCTTGTCGACCCACGCGCCGGTCAGCGCCAGGCCCTCCATGGTGAGAAGCGTGCCCTCGCTGCGCAGCGAGCGCGCCTCGTAGTTCTGCAGGCGGTAGAACTGGCCGGGCTCGAAGCTCTTGGCGGCGGCAGGCGCCTCGACGATGACCTCGATGATGGTGGGCGTGAGACGGTCGACGCGGACGACCCTCGCCCGCCACGCATGGTTGGCTTCGGCCAGGATGTCCGCCGGCTTGCGCGTCGGCGCCGGCAGCGCGGCCATGGCCCGCGTCAGCACCGGATAGCCCTGCTTGGCGCCGCCCATCGCCTTCACGACGTTGCCGGCGAACGAGGGGTGCAGGTCGCCGAAGAACGACATGAAGCGGCTGTCGGCGTGGCGATACATCAGCACGCGCACCTCGGCGGGCTTGGCCACGCGCTCGGGCGTCGCCGGATTGCCCTGTTCGTCGAGCGCACGGAAGTACTTGCCGTCGATGAAGGCGTGCGTCGCGTCCTCGCGCGCCAGCACCGTGTTGGGCTGCGTGCCGGCCGCGACGAGGATCGTGCGTGCCGGCAAGGTCGCCTCGACCTTGGCGCCGCCTTGCTCGCCCGCGACCTTGAGCGCCTTCGCCTGCCCCGCCGCGTCGATCTCGACGGCGACCGGCGACAGGCCCTCGACGAAGCGGATGTCCTCTTCGAGGGCCTTCAGCACTTCCTCGTGGTTCAGCGTATAGGACGGCGAATCGATCAGGCGGCGGCGATAGACCAGCGCGACGCCGCCCCAGCCGTTCACCAGCTTCGTGATCGCGGGCTCGCGGCCCTCGCGCGCCGCCACTTCGCGCTCGGCCCGGATCGCCCGGCCGTGCGCGATGAACTCGTCGGCGATCTCCGCTTCCTCGGGCGACCAATTGGCGCGTACCGCCTCCTCGCCGCGCTCGGCGACCAAGGTCTCGTGGCGCGCCAGGAACTTCTCGACCTGCAGCGGATAGTAGGCGAGCGACTCGGTCGCGGTGTCGATGCCGGTCAGGCCGCCGCCGATCACCACCACGGGCAGACGGATCTGCAGGTTGGCGATCGAGTCCTTCTTGGCCGCGCCGGTGAGCTGCAGCGCCATCAAGAAGTCCGACGCCGCGCGCACGCCGCGCGCCAGGCCGTTCGGCAGGTCGAGCACGGTGGGCTTGCCCGCGCCGGCGCAGAGCGCGATGTGGTCGAAGCCCATGGCGAAGGCGCTCTCGACCGTCACCGTGCCGCCGAAGCGCACGCCGCCGAACATCGAGAACTCGGGCCGGCGCTCCAGCAGCAGCCGCACCATCTTGAGGTAATTCTTGTCCCAGCGGACGGTGATGCCGTACTCGGCCACGCCGCCGAAGCCCGCCATGGCGCGCTCGCCGAGATCCTCGCGCAGGCTGGCAACGTCCTTCACGGCATCGAAGGCCACACGCGCCCCGTCCATCTGCACGCCCGACTGCTTCTCCGGCAGCGGCTCGATCTTCAGCCCGTCGATGCCGACCACCGTGTGGCCGTCGTTCATCAGGTGGTGCGCCAGGTTGAAGCCCGCCGGGCCGAGGCCGACGACCAGCACGGTGCGTCCTGTGGCGGGACGCGGGATCGGGCGGCGCAGGCTGAGCGGATTCCAGCGCGTCAGCAGCGAGTAGATCTCGAAGCCCCACGGCAAAGCGAGCACGTCCTTGAGCGTCCGCGTCTCGATCTGCGGGATGTCGACCGGCTCCTGCTTCTGGTAGATGCAGGCCTTCATGCAGTCGTTGCAGATGCGGTGGCCGGTCGCCGCGAGCAGCGGATTGTCGACCGCAGCGATCGCCAGCGCTCCGATGGAGAAGCCTTCTGCCTTCAGAAGGTTCATCTCCGAGATCTTCTCCTCGAGCGGGCATCCCGCGAGGGTCACGCCGAACGGCGACTTCTGGAAGGCGCCGGTCTTGCGGTCCTTGAGGCCGCGCGAGCAGCTGTCCTTGCCCTGGTTGTGGCACCAGATGCAGTAGTTGGCGTGGTCGAGGGCGCGGCCGAGGTCGAAGCCGTGGTCGGTCAGCGCGAAGCCCTCACGATGGCGCAGCATCGGCCGCGGCAACATCATGCGCGTGACGCCGTCGACGACCTCGGTCTCGATCGGCACCAGATGCTCGACGTTGAGCTTGTGCGGCACCTTGAAGAGCGGCCCGTCCTGGTGACGCTTCTTGCCCTCGGGGTGATGCAGCGCCCAAGCCGCGTACTCGGCGAGTGCCGTGACCTCGGGCGTCGGCGCCTCGACCTTGAACTCCGCGCCGATCAGGTCGCGCACGCGCAGCGCGAAGCGCAGTTCCCACGCTTCGAGATCGGCGGCGTCGAACGGCAGCCCGGTCTTCGCCGTGACGGTCGCTCCATCGAGCGCAGCCGCCGCGTCGGCCTTGATCGCGCGCGTCACATAGCGCTGCACGAAGAGCCGCTTGCAGTCGTAGAGCGGCGCCAGAGTGGTGTGCCGGGCACGCAGCGCCGCCGCCTCGGCCGCGACGCCGAACAGCGCACCGACAAAATCCTCGAGCGGGCGCGCCAGCTCGATCAGCAGGTTGGACTCGTCCTTGGCCGCCAGCCCCTCCGGCGCGGCGCGGGCCGCCAGCAGGCGGGCATGGGCGTCGACATTGGCGTCCTTCAGCCAAGCGACGAACACGGCATCGAGACGCGACAATCCCTCGCGATCGTAGAAGTCATTGAAGCTCAGCCCGAAGGTGACCGGCGGGGCCAGCGGGGACACGATCATCTGCGAAGGATCCGGAGGAAATTGTACGTGCACGAACCGATAAACAAGGTGTGCCCGGAGCGCAAGGCATCGCAGGTCATGCGGTGGATTAGCGACACTAATGCCTGATGACGCGGGGCGCGGGCTCACGCATGGTCCGGCCCGATGCAGACCGCCGTCCCCGCTTCCGTGCGTCGCTGGTTGATCGTCGTCGCCGGCATGATCTTCTTCATGATCGTGATCGGCGCGCTGACGCGGCTCACCGAATCGGGCCTGTCGATGGTCGAGTGGCGGCCGGTCACCGGCTGGCTGCCGCCGCTCTCCGATGCGGCCTGGCAGGCCGAACTGCAGAAGTATCTCGCCTCGCCGCAAGGGCGGCTGGTCAACCGCCACTTCACCGTCGGCGAGTTCCAGGAGATCTTCTGGCTGGAATACATCCACCGCCTGTGGGGCCGGCTGATCGGCGTCGTCTTCGCAGCGCCGCTCGCCTGGTTCTGGTGGCGCGGCGCGCTCAATGCGCATCTGAAGCCGCGGCTGCTCGCGCTGCTGGTGCTGGGCGGCCTGCAGGGCGCGCTGGGCTGGGCGATGGTGGCTTCGGGCCTCGTCGATCGTCCCGCGGTCAGCCACTACCGGCTGGCCGCCCATCTCATGCTGGCGGTCGTGCTCTACGCTTACACGGTGTGGCTGATCCTGGAGCTCGGTCCGCACGGCGCGCGGCGCGACGACGGCAAGACCGCGCGCAAGGCCACGGCGCTGATCGGCTTCCTGTTCGTCGTCATGGTGTGGGGCGCGTTCATGGCGGGCCTGCGCGCCGGCGCCTCGCACAACACCTTCCCCACCATGTCGGGCCACTGGATCCCGCCCGGCCTGTTCGACCTGCAGCCGTGGTGGATCAACCTCTTCGAGAACGGCACGACCATCCAGTTCGTGCACCGCTGGCTGGCCAAGCTGCTGGTACTGGGCGTGCTGGTCATGGCGTGGCGCGCGCCGCGGTCCGAGACGATGGCGGCGGCGGCAATGGCGTTCCTGCAGCTCGGCCTCGGAATCGCCACGATCCTGACCGGCGTCGGCATTGCCGTCGCGACGCTCCACCAGGCCGGGGCGGTGCTACTTTTGACGGCACTGATCGTCGTCCGGCATCGCGCAATGCCTTCTCCGCAGCGTCCCGTCTCGGCTATTGTCGGGGCATGACCGGCAAGCCTGCCGCCTCGCCCTCGCGCCTGAAACACCCCGTCGCCCTGACCGCGATCGCGCTCGTGCTCGTGTCGGCCGCGGCGGTCGGGGCGTGGCTGACGCAGCCGCCGGCCGAAGCGCCGCCGCCGCGTGCCGCCAAGAAGAGCCGTCAGGCGCCCGTCCAGGTCGCGACGCCCGCGCCGACACCAGCCCCGGCTCCCGCTCCGGCTCCGGCTCCGGCCGCGCCCATGGCCGCGGCAGCGGCGACCGCGCCCGCGGCTGCCGAGCCGGCGCCGCCGCCACCCGCCGCACCGGCCACCGCCGAAGCGCCGCAGGATCCGGCCAAGCCTCTCGAATGGTCTTCCGTGCCCGTCGCCGAGCTGCGGACCAAGGCCGAGGCCAACGAAATCCCCGCCATGGAGGAGCTGGCGCGCCGCCTCGTCCAGGGCATCGGCATCACCAAGGACCAGCAGGCCGGCGCGGGCTGGCTGCTGCGCGCGGCGCAGGCCGGCTCGGCGCAATCGGCGTTCAACGTCGGCGTGATGTACGAGCGCGGCTTCGTCGTCGAACGCGATTCCACGCGCGCCATCGAATGGTACCGCAAGGCGGTCGACGCCAACCTGGCGATGGCCAAGCACAACCTCGCGCTGCTGCTGCGCGACGGCAAGGGCGCGGCGCGCAACGGCAAGGAAGCGGTCGAGCTGCTGCGCTCGGCGACTCGCCAGGGCATGGCCGCCTCGATGTTCACCTTGGGCGACATCTACGAGCGCGGCGATGCGGCGCCCAAGGATCCCGCGACGGCGCTGGCCTGGTTCGCCATCACCGCCGAGTTCGAGCGCCAGATGAACAAGGGCGCCGAGACGCCGCTCGCCAAGACCGCGGTGCAGCGCTCGCAGGCGCTGCAGCGCGTG